>JAQSXU010000162.1 GCA_029256485.1 Clostridiaceae bacterium | reverse complement strand
AACACAAGAAAGGCGGAGCTTCGGCTGCCGCTCTTTTTGTTTTACCTAATGAATATGACTAGTTTTTTACCTTGTCATATTCGTTAAGAATGTCATCCAGAAGACTACTGGCACAGAGAATATCCGGATCCAGCAAGTCTCCCTTGGCATCAATCATACTCTGCAATAATTTACGCAGCAGAATGATTTTATGCCGGATGGTTTCGACATTACTTACCATATTACCACCTCCTTCCATTTTATAAGGAAATAATAAATATTTCCTTATAAAATTCAATCAAATATTTACATTTATTTCAAGTTGTGATATTTTATTGTTATATAGAGGTGAGGAATATGGTAGAACAACTTGTGGATTGCTGCATTAAATTCCTTGAAATAGTCGAGAACCTTAAAGAAAATGGACGAATAACACATGAAGAATTTCACATTTTGACAAAATCTAAGATTGAGTTTCTATCAAGTCAAGGATATCCGTATTATAAAAAAAATCCCTAGGTGCTAAACCTAAGGCTTTCTTTGGTACGCTATATAAACGGCTTGCAAATAAAAATACCATCTGCCCCTTGTGGAGTAAATGGTATCAATTTATTGATACCAAAAATATTGTGAATTCAATTTCTAGTGGCATATTATATGAAGATTCTCCGTTTAATACAGGACAAATAGTAATTAAAATGACCAGGAAAATGAAATATACTTTTTATAGCCTTTGATGTTATACCCTTTGCTGCTCATTTCTCAGTCTCCCAACAGAACATACATGCAATAATTATAAAAATTACATTCCTGTTCAGTGATATTAATTAGAATAGCAACAACATACTACCATTTTAATACAAATAAGTAAATACATGTCCATTGTAATTTTCTGCTTGAACAGGAATATGCCTTATTACTTTTAGTAATGGCATAAAAAAAGAGATAATATATCTCATTTTTTATTGTATAATATCAAATTTTTCTTTTTCTTTTTCAAGTATGTCCAAACACATTTTAAAAATAACTTTTTTTCTTTTGTCATTTTGCAGAGTCGTTGAAAAGAAGTCAAACGAGCATAATAAAAATACTATAAGCCCACAAAACAGTACATAAACAAACATTGCACTTACTCCAATTTCCATCAGAGCTATTAAAATAAACATTAAAGCCAATCCGGAAATAGTCACAGATGATATTCCACTCACTTTTGCTGTGGAATCACTGGTATCTAAACTATCTATCTCAGACGACAGGGTAATTTTCAGCTTATTATGATCATCCATATCAATCTTGTAAGTATAAATAAATAGCTGCAATTTCACTATAACCCTATCATACAAATATGATAAATCATCAATATTTTCTTTACTCAATGCTTCAAGTGAAGCTTTTAAATCAGAATAGCAACTTGTTAAATCCATATCAAACTCCAGATATTGTATTTTATTATATATCGGCCTTCTACGACAATATATAAACGATAAATTCCTTTTTTCTTTTACAAATGGAACAAAGACACAAAAATTACAGGAAAATAATTAAAGCTCCAATAATAATATCGGAGCTATTGTAAAGATATTTAAGGGGGAAAAAATATGAAAAGTTTATGTTTATATTCTAGCTGCATAATGTTAATAATTATTGCTTATTAAATGAATTTTTTGTGAACTTCTTTATGCCTTTATATAGATTTCTTTGGTAAATTATATTTCTGATTGATGCAACCACCCAAAATATATGATAATGGGCTATGCATCAATTTTCCGTATAAGGCTCAGACTTCAGTTTCAGACTTAATACTGCAGCCAGTACAACACCCGCATTCCACACAACTTTTCTTCTTTGAAGACCCATATTGGCTGCGCCATAGGTTTTCAGCCACCGCCGACCAGTTATCAGCTGCTTCCCTGCATTTCTCCGAAAGCTCCACTACATTCTCCTGTGCACTCATGTCTGTGGATTCTGCTCCTGAGATTTCTACCATTTCTATTAACCTGTCAGGATTATCCAATAGAGGACAAGGCCTCAGATGATTTTCATTAAAAGGCTGATTCTTGTAATATTGCATAAACAGGGGAGATTTTAATGCTTCCAGCAAAGTTTTCTCTTTGATATTAGAATCAGAATAGTGAATAAATGCACAGGGCTCTATGTCTCCGTTTGCATTGATGTGGACATAGTACCGTCCACCTGCTACACACCCGCCGATATATTCCCCGTCATTCCAGAAGTCCAGAGTAAAAATGGGTTTTGTATTTCTAAAACCACGTATCTGCCGGTACATAAATTCCCTTTGCTCAGCAGTAACCATCAGATCGGTTGGAGCACCTTTTCCTATGGGCATATAGGTGAAAAACCATGCAAATTTTGCTCCTAATGAGATTATTTCATCAAAATATTCTTCACTTCCTATTATTTCAGTGTTCTCACGGGTATAACAGCAGGATACTCCAAACAACAGCTTCTTGTTTTTCAGGATTTGCATTGCTCCGATAACTGAATTATATGTTCCTGTTCCTCGTCGGGCATCTGTCTCCTTTTCAAAGCCTTCAATACTTATTGCCGGAATGAAGTTTTTTACGCGAAGCATCTCATCTGCAAATTCTTCGTCTATCAGTGTACCATTTGTAAAGGCTAAAAAAATGCAGTCACTATTCTGCTCACACAAACGGATTATGTCCTTTTTTCTTACCAGAGGCTCTCCACCGGAAAATAAAAAGGTGTAAATACCCATTTCCTTTGCCTGAAGTATAATTTTATTCATCAATTCATAGCTCATTTGGAGTCCATTATTGTACTCAGCTGCCCAGCAGCCGATGCAATTCAGATTACACGCGGTTGTAGGGTCCATTAAGATAGTCCACGGGATATTACAGTTGTTGGCTTCTTTTGTTCTATCCTGCTTTGGACTGCCTATTATTGTAGAATTTATAACCAGATTTTCAAATACCTTTCTGCGTAGCCCATTGTCTATATCAGTCCACAGACTTTTCACCAATTTATACCAATTCCCCTGCTTATCCTCAATAGCAGTTCTGAAAGTTTTCATCTGTCGCTTTACACTTTCAGTTTTGTCGAATTTCTCTATCCACTTTAAAATTGCGGGGATGCTTTCTTCAGGGTCACGTTCCATATATTTAAGCACTTTTTTAACAAAGATAATTTTGAAATAGTTTTTTATTTTTTCCAGCATAAATGCTATACCTCCATAGACATGTATTACTTTATCATATGCAATGAAGATACTTTGCGTAACTACCGCCCAAAAACTTATTTCCGGTCAAGCTCCTTTTAATAGTTTCCATAATGCTGTATTATTGCACCCGGTCATTAATCCAAGCATAGTATATTATAGTGCATTATGGAAAAATATGTAGGAGATGCGATATTATGAAGTATTTAAAGCTGCTTATTTTATTTGCAATCGGAGGATTTTTTTACTATTTTATTGAGCGTATGTATATGGGATATTCTGCATGGCCTATGATTATTGTGGGCGGTATCTGTTTCGTGCTTATAGGACTAATAAATGAATTATTCACCTGGTCAATGCCGCTGTGGCTGCAAGGCATTATATCGGCGGTAATGGTTACCGCTGTTGAATATGTAAGCGGACTGATCCTAAATGTATGGCTGAAGATGAATATATGGGATTACAGTAATTTACCCTTCAATCTTCAGGGACAGATATGCCTCTACTATGGTATACTTTGGATTTTTATAAGCCTAGGTGCTGTTATATTTGATGATTGGCTCAGGTATTGGCTCTTTGATGAAGAAAAACCAAAATACAAATTGTTTTAAGTCATAACACCATTCTGCTTGCAAAGCAACATTTCCAACGATCAAGAGCATCCAAAACCGCTCTTAAGCAGCCCGGATGCTCTTAACTGTAAAATCGTCATTCCCCTGCGCTCTTGCAATTTATGGAAAAAACAACAAATTAACAGGAACCTTTTTATCAGAATATCTAATGTATCTTGTTTTTATATTCCCAAACAATAATTTTAATTAATATTAATATCTAAATCGTGACCCTTCCCTTTGCTGCCAGCCTTTTTTACAAGTAATTTTTTTAAGATGTATACTGCTCCTCCAGTACCGATCGTAGTTGCACTACCTAACAAACAACCTTTAGCAACATCATTTTTTCGAACTGCCTTACTTAAGCTTAGTACTAATTTTAAAAATTCCATTTGCTTACCCTCCAGATTAATATAATTATTATATTATATTAATTTTCATATAAATCAGTGAACATAATTCTGAATTATTGAAATTATTATCCTTTTGCATATAAAAGAGTACTTTGGAACCAGGCATAAAATACATTGTAATTTTATTGCGAACTTCGATATAGTGCCTTTTGGGAATAATTTTTGACAGGCAGGTTTCAGGCAAAATAATACTGCATATTCTTTATTGTTATGCAGTATTATTTTGTTATTAAAAATTGGGAAATTAACTTCAGATACACATTATGTTCAAACCTTGCAAATGAGCTAATGAAATTAATAATAAACCTCACAATATAACCTAATTAATAAAACTCAAAATGTATAAAATTCAATATATAAATTCAACATATACCACATAATATACTATTCGATAATATATGCGTTAACAATTTCTCCGTAATAAGCAGTATGGAAATCCTTGTTTGCACCGTGAAATGAACTATCAACGTCCTGAGGGTAAAATATACTCTTGTTTTCTTCGGTAACTTCAAGTTCATCTTGTTTTTGCTTGTAAATCACCCTACACTCAAGTGTTAAAGGTAATTCTTTAATAGCCGGAACGGAAACCTTTTCAGGCATTTCAAGAGTCAAGTCAAGCTCTTTGATTTTGTCAATTTCATGACCGGATTTTGTTCCGCAAATCCCCAATATCTTTTTGTCAAAAGTACCAAATGGTATATTTATTGTGAATTCAGGATTTTTTTCCAGTTGATGTTTTGTAAATCGATTTTCTCTAACGAAAACTGTAAAAATGGGTTTTGACCATTCAATTCCCAGTGTCCCCCAGGAAATAGTCATGGAGTTTACTTTGTCATCTACCTTTGTAGTCAGCAAAACACCTGTTTTGACTGCCTTCATAATCTCATTAGCATAATCGAATACTTCTATATTTTTTTTCATAGTATTATTCTCCTTGAAATTTTCTTGCTTCCATGATAATCTTTCGTACTGTCGATAGCAAGTATGCACTTTTTTGTAAGATAGTATCCAAAAGGTTAGTGTTAAATGGATAATGAGGTAAACATTAAGTTTTAATTTGGGACAATCACAAATAATATGTTTTGTTAATTACCCAGTTAAAAGAATTGGAGGCTTATAATTTAAATTGTAAGGAATATTTTCAAAATCCTTCAAAGGTAGACTATTCTCTATCTTTTTGCAATTGCACTGTGTTTCCCGCTCAACCTCCCGACCGATTTCTGAGAAAACAATGATTATATCTTCAAAATCAATATTATCTGGGGATAATATTATTTTTTTATGAATCCAAGTACCATCAGGCAGCACTTCCTTTTTACTCCTATATCTCTTAATAGTATATCGTTGATACAATTCAGGATCTGAAACATGTCTGGACTCCACCAGTACAATCAAACCATTTCGTGAGCCACCTTTTTTAAACCTGAATATACAATAACCTCCATCAGGTATTGTAGGTTCCATGGACTTTCCAACAACCTGGGCTATAAACATATCTCCTGATTTTTGAAAGACATCTTCTTTTGAGCCTGCATCTATCCACATTTTTAGATTCTTTTTTCCTTTGTAGTCCCCTTCATTTAGCATCTTGTGTCAATACCACACGTAGAACGTGTGGTATTCGTCTCACAAAAAAGCATCTGGAGTTTAGTCCAGATGCTCATACTTAAATATTTAGTTAAAATTCAGCTTCCATTCTTAGTCTATAGGGCCTCCTGCTATATCTACGTATGAAATTGAAACCCACCCTGTAACGCCAGTAGACGTGCTACCATAGACCCAGTTTCCATCTGAAGAAATATTTACTATGGATATTATGTCATTTTTATAAAGTAATCCAAGAATAGTACTAGAGTTATTAGGTTGTGATCTTACTCTTACACCATCACCAGTAATAAAATACATCCCATACGGTATCGATTGTGATATGCTTACATTAACTAAAGCCTCTTTATCTGCAGCACAAACTACTCCTTGTCCAAGAATTAAAGTCAAGCATACGATACCCACGATCAGAACACTTTTAAAATTTTTCCCTAGCATATTAATCCACCTCCATTATTTTATAAACATATATTACCATAATTTGTATATATTTTCAATTACATTAATTTAAATTTTAGAATGCAGTAGTTATCATCTCAATTATACAAATAAGCACTAAAAAGAGCATCTGATATTAGCCAGATGCCCTAAAATATATACTTTACTCTGAGTAATCTTTTATTTTTAAGCTTGATATTTTATCATATGCTATATACTCTTTTCTGCTTAAGAAGGGCTTGATATTATTGTTTTTTTATATCATATAATATGCCTTATCAGCCCTTTTACCCTGCTATCATACCATGTTAAGAAGTTTTGAATCTCAGTTGGGGTTAGATCATATTCTTTTATTTCACTGGTCACCATAGTGATTTCAAGTATTGCGTTATTTCCAGTAATTACTGGAGCTGTTGGAGTGGCTGAAGCTTCATTAGAATTGCCACTTTCTATTCCGTTTATAATAGCCATTACTACATAAGTAGTTCCATTTGTTATAGTTGTATCTGTGAAGGAGTTTCCAGTATATTTAGCAGCAACCGTTGTGGTATATGTACCTCCCACATGACTAAATTAATAGCCTTTTACCGCTCGTAATATTATCCTGTACCGTTCTTTCGAGCATAAAAAGCACATTATTTATATTGAATGTGCGGTAACAATATTAATTATCTAATCAACATTGTTTAAATCTATTGGCTTCCAATTTTCATCCTTAACATCATCAGCAGCTGGTCTTCGTACATGTATTATCATTTCATACTCACATGCCCCAAACTTAATATAATTTTTTTGCCCCTCTATCAATGTAACATGATTTGCACCATTACCTTTTGGGTCTATAAACTGAATCCAATCATCTTCCCAGAAACAAATAGGACATATATCAAATTCATGTTCGACAACTAATGTTTTATATCCACAGCAAGGGCAAGTATATTTCATAGCATTCCTCCATGAAGATGTATTATTTAAACGACAAGATTCTATTTATTACTATAAA
>JAQSXU010000427.1 GCA_029256485.1 Clostridiaceae bacterium | reverse complement strand
ACTATAGCAGAAGGATTTTTTAATTTGAACACAAACAAATCCCATCAAAATACCGCTTTCTTCCGCTACTACAACAAATTCCTGCTTATTATTTGAAAGCGACTCTTTTATGTTATCTAAAATAGTTTCGTTCTTGCCATTAAACTGTTCATTTAATAAAAATAGCTGTTCCGCATCATCTGCTGTTGCTAATCTTATCATCGTATACCCTCCCAAATATTGATTTGTATTTAAAATATTAAATCATAATAATTGTACACATATTTTTGTGCCACATAATGATTGTTGAGTTGAGTTTAACTAATCTCAATAAAATACATCCGTGCATTTTTTCTTAATCACAGTACCAATATTCTTACCTTCGATAATATTAAATATAGCATTTTTATCTTTTCCATCATATAAATACATTGTAATACCAAATTCCTCTGCCAACATAAATGCAGCGGAATCACATGCTTTAATTTTTTTTGTAACACAGGTATCATAACTTATCTGTTGATAGCGTTTAGCATTTTTATTAAGATGTGGATCCGAATCATATACACCATCAATATTCTTTGCCATAAACAACATATCTGCTTCAATTTCAATTGATTTCTGTACTGCTGGATAGTCCGTTGATACAAAAGGGTTGCCTATTCCTCCATCAAAAATTACTATATAATTATCTTCTAGCATCTTTATTGCATCTTTTCTATTGTAGATTTCCGTAATTCCTCCTAATAGCATCGGCGTCATGACCTTGGTATTCATTCCGATTTTACTTAACTTATTACGAAGCATAAGTGCATTAGCTACTGTAAATAGCATTCCCATTTCGTCGGCATCTGGTCTATCTATTTCCCAATTTTGGGCATCACGACCTCTTAGTAAATTACCAGCTCCAATGACTATAGCTATTTGGTTTAATAAGAATTCTTTTCCCATTCATAACCTAATCCTCCGAAACTAAATATGTTATTTAATCTTCTTTTTGTGACTCTTTGTAATTCCAGTTTAATCCACTATAACACATATCAATTTAAGAATAAAACATCATAAGTAATAAAAACATTGTTATTACAGCTAATTATGTACACAAAAAGTAATAGTATAACATTACACTTTTTTAATTAAGATTTACTGATAATATCTCTTAAAACACTAATGCCTTTATCTAAAACTCCATCATAGCCATTTTTCATGTCGCTTATTGTTGCTTCAGCATAAATATGTGGTTGTACACCAATGTTAATAAACTCTTTCCCATCAGGATAAGTATTCCATCGCGTACAAATACGGGCAAATCCTCCACCAGGCAAATCAAAAATTAATGGCTGACCAGTAGAACCATAACTCGGAGTTCCTACTATTGTTGCCCTTTTGCTATAATCAAAACAAATCAACATATCTTCAGCTGCGGAGGCGGTTCCTTCATTTTCAAGGACAACGAGTGGCTTTGTCAATGTTATCGGGCAGCCATCTATACGTTTAGAAACTGTATTTTTTTCAAAATATTGACGATTACAGATGTCATATAGTTTTCTATTCCATTCATCATCTAAATTAATATTATCAAGGTTTTGAAATTTGCCCCATGCTTTATAAGTTCCAATATGAACCAATTTTTTATCACAAGAATATACAAATTCTCCATCAATAAAGGATTGAACAATTGCATCGGCATTGTCTGAGTTCCCTCCACTATTATTACGAATATCTATGATAAATCCTTTACAATCTTTAATCTTGTTAATGTTTTGATAGAATTCTTTGGGTAAGCTGTCATCCATAAAAGATGGAATATTAATAACTGCAATGTTATCATCTGTTAATGAAATGGTGTGAGTTTTAGACGTGAATACTTTTTTCAGATAGTCATTTGGTTTGATATTAACAAGTTTATTCCAATTAATTGTGTTACAAGTAGCTAAGGTTTTATATGTCCCATATTCTGTTTTAATTAATAATTCATTACCGTGTTCGATTAATGGCAATAATAAGTTAACCTGACTAAAGCCTGAGTCTTTTTCATGCCAACAATAAGGATATATATTCTCTTTTATATATTGAAACACAGGGATATTATTAATCTCTATTATTTCAGAATAAAGGGGTATGTTTAGTGCTTCATCTGTATTCCAAATTATGCATTTATTCTCAAGTAACCCTATATTAATCGGGAATCTTCCGGCTGAATCAATAATTTCTCGTGGAAATGTAATTCCAGTATGACCGTCGCGTAGTAGCGAAATAAATCTCGATAATTCAAGATAATATTCAAGAAGAGTATCAATTTTAAGAATTTTATTTTACTCCAAAAAGGGAAGTTATATTCTGCTTCTTTCCATATAAGTGAAAGTCCCATGATTTTTTCTTCTAAGCTCAACATAATTATCCTCCACAAGTAAAAATATGAATTTATTATTTCAAATAGATAGTTATTAAGAATTTTATTAAATATGTTTAATTATACTTTTCCTAATATAGGAAGTCAATCTTTACAAAAGTGTATTACTATTTCCGGCACATCCATTTTATACGTACTCAGTAGGGTACTCAAGAACTTATATATTCATATTTGAGATTAACAATAAAAAGATTATAAGGTAGTTTCGAAATCTAATTTTTTGATAATAATTCTATGATATCTTCGTAATCTTCGTTATTTTTTGTATATTCAATCTGTAAATATACAGAATTAAAGTCATAATCATTTTCTGAATTAACAACGTCATTTTCGGTACTTATAACTTTAATATCACCTTCCGCCATTTCTTTTCCGTAAATAGTATGTGTTGTGAAAATTATGTCTGCATTATCTATAGAGCTTGCTTCATTATTTTTACATACCAAAACTTTATATGTCCGTGATTCACCTTCTTCGATTAATGCTTCTCCAATATATTTGACTTTAAATTTTACTAAATCTCCTCCATTTTTTATAGATATTTTTCCATTCTCAGCTGACCAATCACCATTTTGCGATATAGCCTCATTATATTTATAAGAAACGGTTTTACTACACCCTGTAAACATTATTGCTACTAAAAAAATCAATATTAGTTTTTTCATATTATTTTCACTCCCTTTCTATTTTATATATATCAATAACATCAACAATTATATCATTTATTATAAATTATGGCAACATATTCCAATTACGGTTACATATTACATTTATGTATGGGTAAACGGTTATTGGATTTTTTTATGTCATTTTTCAGATATCGAAGAAGGGCTTTAATCATATTATGTTTATCAAAGAGAAAGGGAGAAAACAAAATCTTGTTTCACGTGGATATTTAGATAAAACAAAATCGGTTGATGGCACAAAATGAGTATATTGAACACTGGGTGTTCAAACAACAAATTGAGTGAATGCCCGATTTCGTCTGTAAAATATGCAATGTATGAACACGATGAGTCTTAAGGAGAGCTGACGTATTGATATTGTCAATATTCCTTTACACTTTTTCCTCAAGGATGTTCGACCTATGCCACATCCTGTAATGAGTTGTAATACTGTTGCCGCTTAGTCATTGG
>JAQSXU010000426.1 GCA_029256485.1 Clostridiaceae bacterium | reverse complement strand
GGTATTATGGTATTTTAGGCCACTGTTTACTCTTACTTAATTACCACACTTATTCCATCTGCCAATGCTAAAGCTATTTTGTTTTGATATTGGTCTGTGCTTAGAAGCCTATCTTCCTCAGCATTTGATAAAAAACCAATTTCTACTAATACCACAGGAACTTTTGACCAATTAAAAGCTGTCATATCGTTTCTCTGGACAACTCCCCTGTTTTTCATGCCTACTTCTTTTGTAACAGTATTTAAAATTACTTGTCCACATTCTTGACTTCTTTTAAATATTATATTAGTGTTTTCATTTATGGGTGCAGGAACTAGCATGGATGCTCCCTTTACACTACCGTTATCACTTGAATCTGCATGTATCCTTATAGCCAAATCTGCCTTCTCATTATTCCATATTTCAGCTCTTTCCACATTACCCAGACTTTGTGAATTATCAGTTTTAGTCATTTTAACAGTATATCCTCTTTGTTCTAATATTTGTTTAAGCTTTAGTGACACATTCATATTTATCAGATATTCCGGATTTCTAGTAACTACTCCTTGTGCTCCCCCGCCATCTTTAATCTTCATTACTGAAGATTTAGGAGCTAAAGGTTCCTTTTCCAAATTTGATCTATTCCCATGACCAGGATCTATAACTATAATCTTATGCATTTTATTTGGTACATTAACATTTTTAACTATTTCATTTTTCTGCAATTTACTTTTATCAAATTTACTTTCTAACAACTGTTTTTTATCTTCCAAATCCTGAGATACAGTTTTTGTTTTTATATCTTCTGTCTCTCTCTTTACAGTTTCCTTTTTATTTGAGAATTCAGAATTCAAATTTTTATTAGGCCAAGAAGAGGCAAATGCAATAACGGACACTAAAACCAGGCTGATTAACAAAATAAAAATTTTATTCATATTTAGCACCTCTCACTATTTGAAAATAAAAGTTAAATACGGTCTCATGTAATTTAAAAGTACAAACCTGCAATAATAGCATCACCATCTTAATATTTACTATAAATATAACACATTTTTCATGTAAATTTTATGCTAAGTTACTTAATTTATTTACAATCCCAAAAACAATAAGAGGTTATATAAATATCCTAACAATACAGCACTAATTAATAGAATACTTACAGAAAATAATACAGCTTTCCTTTTCATTATGGTAAGGCTACCTGCAATGGCACCAACACTTGTACCAGGACCTGTGATCATAAAGGCAAGAATTGCACCGCCGCTGGCTCCAGAGTTCATTAATGCTTGGATTAGTGGTATAGAGCCGGCATCACTGACATACAGAGGAATACCTATGAGGGCGGCCAGTGGAACAGAAAATATATTTTGAGAACCAAACAACCCCATTATTACAGATGTGGGAACAAATCTATTAATAAAGTACCCTAATGCAGCAAAGGCAGAAAAATATAAAAGAATCTTTTTTATTCCTATATTAATAAAAACATTTAGCAGCTGCTTTAATTTATATTTTTCAACAAAGCTATTTGAATTATTATCATTGCTCTCAATGGCTGCTGCGCAGCAGGATTTTTTTAGCTTAACAGATTTTAAACTAACAGGCTTTTTTAATTTAACAGTTTTATTTGAAGAACAGCATGAATTAGCAACTGACTTTTCTGCAGTTTTCTCATTGGTGAATCTAATTTGATTATGAAAAAAACTAGTGTGCTTTTCTAAATAGTGACTGATGTAACCTGCACTTATTCCAATAATTATTGATGAAATTGTTAATGCTGCGGCAAATTTTACACTTATTATTCCTGACAGCATAACAAATAAGTCCGGACTCATAAGTGGAGACGATGCAATAAATGCCATTATGGGTCCCCAGGGAAGAACTGTGGTAAGCATGGAAACAATAACTGCCATGGTACCGCAGGAGCAAAGTGGTGTAAACGCACCAAAGGCAACACTGCCCCATATGGATACCCCTTTTCTCTTAATTAAAGCTGCCTTAAATTTCTTAGGATCAATATATACATTCAATATAGATGCTGTTAT
The DNA here is from genome assembly GCA_029256485.1 of Clostridiaceae bacterium. Next base: position 487 of record JAQSXU010000426.1, on the reverse strand, counting down.
TATACCAAATGCTAATGGAACTGCATCATGTAAAAGTGTAGTTAATACATATAAAATGGTATCTTTAATTAAACCAAAGACTAATGATAACATAAAAGGACCTCCCTTAAATTAAATAATATTTATTTGTATGATACAAGTATTCCATGTAATGATTCCATAAAGAAGGAATCATTAACAGCAGTTAGGATTTGCCTTTTCAAATGCCTTTTGAAGAATATTTACTGATTTTAAAACATCATCCACCTGTCCTTTAGGAATGTTTGCAATAATTTTTTTATAATATTCTTTAACAGCTGTATCCAAATTTTTTGCAGCTTTCCTTCCTGAATACGAAAGGCCTACAACAACAATTCTCCTGTCAGATTCATCTTTTTCTCTCAATACATATTTGTCTCTAACCAGATTGTCTAATATTCTGGTCATAGTACTGGAATTTAAATTCATTTTCTCACTTAATTCATTCATAGTAAGACTTCCTGATTTA
>JAQSXU010000033.1 GCA_029256485.1 Clostridiaceae bacterium | reverse complement strand
GGCCCAAGAAGAGGAGACGGAGCTGAAATGGTTATACTAGAACTAGTATAAATATTTCGGGGATTAAGTATATCATAGAGCTTAGTCCCCTTTTTAATATACAATAACTTTGCTTTAATATATTATAAACCATTGCTTAGTAATAGAGGTGTTTCTTATGGAACAAAAAATGATTGACTGTATTAATGTAGTTTACCAATATAGTGGTAGTGAAAAAGAAAATGGCAAAATAGCAGTAAATGGGGTTAACATTCATGTAAAAAAGGGAGAATTTCTTGTTATACTTGGGAGAAACGGCTCAGGAAAGTCTACTTTAGCTAAGCATATAAATGCACTACTAATTCCTTCAGATGGTAAGGTATATGTAGATGGCATGGATACTTCTGATATGAATAATACATGGAGCATTCGACATAAGGCAGGAATGGTATTTCAAAATCCAGATAACCAAATTGTTGCAACTATTGTAGAAGAAGATGTAGCTTTCGGACCAGAAAATCTTGGAGTTGAGCCAAGTGAGATTAGGAGAAGAGTAGATGAATCTCTAAAAACTGTTGCTATGTACAAATACAAGAAGCATGCTCCTCATTTGCTTTCTGGAGGTCAGAAACAAAGAGTTGCTATTGCAGGAGTGTTAGCTATGAGACCAGACTGCATTGTGCTGGATGAGCCCACAGCAATGCTTGATCCTTCAGGCAGGAAAGAAGTTATTAACACAATTAAAGAATTAAACAAGAAATTTAATATAACAATTGTATTAATTACACATTTTATGGAAGAGGCAACAGAGGCGGACAGGATTATAGTAATGGATGAGGGTAAGGTTGCAATGGAAGGTAGTCCAAGAAATATTTTCAGTCAGGTTGATACCATGAAAACTATAGGCCTGGATGTACCACAAATGACAGAATTAGCATATGAACTAAAAAAAATAGGATTATCACTTAGAAGTGATATATTAACTATTGATGAGATGGTGAATGGATTATGTCAATTATAATAGAAAATTTAACACATATATACATGAAAGGATCACCTTTTGAGAAAACAGCACTTAATAATGTAAATATTACTATAAATGATGGAGAATTTTTAGCTCTTATAGGACATACTGGTTCGGGCAAATCTACACTTATTCAACACATTAATGGATTGTTAAAACCTGATTCAGGAAGAATAATTGTTGATGACGTGGACATAAGCAATAAAAGTGTGAAAATGAGCACCATAAGAAAGAAAGTGGGACTTGTATTTCAGTATCCCGAATATCAGCTGTTTGAAGAAACTATAGAAAAAGACATCGCTTTTGGACCTAAAAATCTAGGATTAAGTGATGATGACATAAATGCTAGGGTAGAAAGAGCTATGAACATCGTTGGACTAGATTATGAAAAATATAAAGATAAATCACCATTTGAAATAAGCGGAGGGCAGAAAAGAAGGGTAGCAATAGCTGGCGTAGTAGCTATGGAACCGAAAATTCTAATATTAGATGAACCTACCGCAGGCTTGGATCCAAAAGGCAGAGATGATATATTAGGACAGATAAAGAAATTACATAAAGAGTATAATATGACTATTATCCTTGTATCACATAGCATGGAGGATGTTGCAAAACTTGCAGATAGAATACTAGTAATGCATGAGGGAAATTGTATATTAGACGGTAAACCAAGTGAAATTTTTAAGGAGATAGAAATCCTTGAAAATGTAGGCTTAGCCGTACCACAGGTAACCTATCTTATTAGGGAATTAAGAAAAAAAGGGTATGATTTATCCGAGGATATATATACTATAGAACAGGCAAAACAGGCAATTGGAAAGTTGTTTAATAAGAATAAATAATTAATATACTTTAGGTTAGGAGAACTAATAAATGATTAAAGATATTACAATAGGCCAGTATATACCAGGAGATTCATTTGTTCACAAATTAGATCCAAGAGTTAAAATATTAATATCTTTAATATATATTATAAACTTGTTTGTGGTAAATAGTTTTCAGGGGTATGTATTTATAATAGTATTTACTATGTTTAGTATATATATATCTAAAATTCAACTTAAATATATTTATAAGGGTTTGAAACCCATATTTGTACTTGTTATTATAACGGCTTTACTAAATATATTAATGTCAGATGGTAAAGAGATAATCTGGACCTGGAAGTTTATCACAATATATAAAGAAGGATTAATATTAGCTGCTTTTATGGTCGTAAGACTTGTTTTTTTAATAGTTGGTACATCTTTACTAACATTGACGACATCGCCTATAGAGCTTACAGATGGAATAGAAAAATTGTTAAATCCTTTAAAAAAAATAGGTGTGCCAGCACATGAATTGGCCATGATGATGACTATTGCACTTAGATTTATACCGACCTTGATGGATGAAACTGATAAAATAATGAAGGCGCAAATGGCTAGAGGTGCAGATTTTGAATCAGGTAATTTAATACAAAGAGCTAAAAACTTAATTCCACTGCTTGTTCCATTATTTATAAGTTCATTTAGAAGAGCGGATGAATTAGCTATGGCCATGGAGGCAAGGTGCTACAGAGGTGGAGAAGGCAGAACAAGGATGAAACAGTTAAAATTCACACAAAGAGATTTAATCGCATCAATATTTACATGTGGATTAGCAGCAGTTTCAATTTGGAGTAGATTTAAGTGGAAAATGTAAAAAATATTAAACTCATAGTTGAATATGATGGAACTAATTATTCAGGCTGGCAGAAACAAAAGAACGCAATAACAATACAACAGGTTCTTGAAGAAGCTTTATTTAAATTTGCCCATGAGAAAATAGATATCTTTGGAGCCAGCAGAACTGATTCCGGGGTTCATGCAAGAGGATACGCATGCAATTTTTTAATAAACACTAAAATACCAGTGGAAAGATTTAGGTATATTTTAAATAATCTATTACCAGATGACATAGTTATTTTAAAATCTGAGGAAATGCCCTTAGAGTTTCATGCTAGGTATAGCTGTAAAGGTAAAAGGTATATATACACTATAATTAATGCAAAACAAAGAATATCTATTGGCAGGCAGTATTCATACTTATTTAATAGAAAGCTAAATGTGGATTTGATGAGAAAAGCTGCCACTTATTTTATTGGTACTCATGATTTTGAGGCATTTAGAAGTATAGGCGGTAATGTAAAAACATCTGTTAGAGCAGTTTCAGAGCTTAAAATAGAGCAAGAAGGTAATTTCATAAGGATAATAATATCTGCAGATGGCTTCTTGTATAATATGGTGAGAATTATAACTGGCACCTTAATAGATGTTGGAGTAGGTAGAATAAAGCCAGATGAAATTAAAAATATAATAGAATCAAAGAATAGAAAAAGAGCTGGTAAATGTGTGCCTGGAAAAGGCTTGTGCCTGGATGAAGTTTTTTATTAAAACACAATGTTGGCAGATTGTATTATAATATAAATGTTTGTATTCAAAGTATAGAAGATCCACTAGCCCCGGATCTTTATATAGAGATCGTATTATTATATTAAAGATTACACGGGAGGTAAAAAGATGAAATCATACATAGCAAAACCAGAAGAAATTCAAAGAAAATGGTATGTTGTTGATGCTGCTGGAAAGCCACTTGGAAGAGTTGCTAGCCAGGTTGCTACAATTTTAAGAGGTAAAAATAAACCAACTTTTACACCAAATGTTGACACAGGAGATTTTGTTATAATAATAAACTCTGAAAAGGTTGTTTTAACTGGAAAGAAATTAGACCAGAAGATGTTAAGACATCACACAGGATATCCAGGTGGCTTAAAAGAAATGCCATACAGAGATGCTATAGCAAAAAAGCCTGAATTTGTTTTCCAGGAAGCTGTTAGAAGAATGCTTCCACCAGGAGTATTAGGAAGAAAAATGCTAACAAAACTTAAAGTATATAGAGGTTCAGAGCACCAACATGAAGCTCAGAAGCCTGAAGTATTAGAATTAAGATACTAATCGATGTCTGAAGGGAGGATATAAAATGGCTAAAGTACAGTATTTTGGAACTGGAAGAAGAAAAAAATCAATCGCAAGAGTAAGACTTGTACCAGGTGAAGGTAGAGTAACAATAAATGATAGAGATATAGATGTATACTGCCCACTTGAAACATTAAAGTTAATAATAAATCAGCCACTAGTTTTAACAGAAACTAAGGATAAATTTGATGTAGTTGTCAATGTATGTGGTGGTGGATTTACAGGTCAAGCAGGAGCTATAAGACATGGTATTTCAAGAGCTTTATTAAAAGCTGATGCAAATTTAAGACCAGAATTAAAAAAGGCTGGTTTCTTAACAAGAGACCCAAGAATGAAAGAAAGAAAGAAATATGGTCTTAAGAAAGCTAGAAAAGCTTCACAATTTTCAAAGAGATAATATTATTGCTTTCCAGAATCTCCAAAGCGTTTATGTTTTGGAGATTCTTTATTTTTATTTATATTAGATTCTTTTTATTATACAATAGATACATGGATTTAAAGTGAAACTTTTTTTAAAAATCCATACAATAAGATTTAGGGTGGGGTTAACTGTGAGCTTATCAACTGTTATTTTCGAATTTATTGGCGGAGTAGGATTGCTTTTATATGGAATTAAAATAATGGGGGACGGAATTGAAAGTGTATTTGGAGAAAAATTAAAGAGACAGTTTGAGAGAGTTAACTCAAACCCATTGCGCGGCGTTCTAGCTGGAACTGTTGTAACAGCAGCAATACAAAGCAGCAGTGCTACAACAGTTATGGTAGTAGGTTTCGTTAATACAGGGTTAATGAATTTATATCAGGCTGCTGGCGTAATTATGGGAGCCAATATAGGCACTACAATTACAGCACAGTTATTAGCATTCAGAATTACCGCTGCAGGGCCATTATTTATTGGTGTAGGATCAGCTTTAATAATTATGGCTAAAGGCAAAAAAGAAAAAGAATTAGGAAATATTTTATTAGGATTTGGATTGCTATTTTTAGGTATGACACTTGTAGAAAATTCAATTAAATTTACCGTTGATACAACCTGGTATATTAGCTTTATACGTACATTATCTGGCAATATATTTTTATCAATATTTGTTGGATTATGCTTAACTATAGTTATTCAAAATTCAGCTGTTACTATTGGAATATTAATTGCGCTGTCCGCAGTATCATCTATACCTTTAAATGTATGTATACCTATAGTATTAGGAGATAATATAGGCTCATGTACATCAGCGCTATTATCCAGCGTTGGAACTACTAAAACTGCTAAAAAAGCAGCCCTTATACATTTAATATTTAACTTGATAGGGGCGCTTATATTCAGTATTCTATTGAATCCTTTTACATATGCTGTTACCTATATTTCTCCTAATAATGTTGGAAGACAAATTGCAAATTCACATACTTTTTTTAATATAGCAAATACTTTCCTTCAGGTGTGGTTTATTCCTTATCTTGTAAAGCTAGTAAATGCAATAATTCCAGGAGAAGACAATGTTGAGGAAATCAGACTTAAATATTTAGATGAAAGACTGCTAAAGTCACCAGTTATTGCAGTAGCACAAACTATAAAAGAAATTAATAGAATGGCGAAAAAGGCAAAAGAAAATATTGAGTTTGCAGTGCAGGCCTTTGAATTAAATGATGATAATTTAGCCAATAAAGTGTACTTAAATGAAACTGTCATAAATGGATTAGAAAATGACATAACTTCCTTTCTTGTTAAATTGTCTAATGTAGAACTGTCTGAGGAAAAGCTGAATATTGTAACCTCCATGTTTCATGTGGTAAATGACATTGAAAGGATAGGAGATCACGCGGAAAATATAGCAGATTTAACTTTTGAAAAAATGCAAAAAAGAGTTATTTTTTCTGAGCAGTCAATGGATGAAATTAAGAGTATGTACAATGAAACAATAAATGCTTTAGACAAGAGCCTTGAGAGTTTTAAAAATAACGATAAAGATATTGCTCAGGAGGTTATATGGATAGAAGAGCAAATAGATATATGCGATAAAAATTTTAGAGAAAACAATATAAATAGATTGAACAAACGAATTTGCTCCCCAGAGGCAAGTACAATTTTTTTGGAAATATTAAGTAATCTGGAGAGAATAGGGGATCATTCTACAAATATAGCAGAAGTGATAATAAACAGATACTAAGGGCTTTCAGTGTAAACTTTGTAAAAATTACAATGATTTTATTAATTAAAATTGGATAAAATAGTAGAGTATAACTAAGTAGAGAAGGGATAAAATGTTTAAGCACCGTAAGGAACTTGTTGTTAACATTATCTGCTTTTTAGCAATTATATTTGCTTTACAAATCCAATTTAGCAGTGTTAAAGCATTAACCAATGAAGATAAAGATAAGATTATACTAATTGATGCCGGTCATGGAGGAATAGATGGCGGAGCTGTATCAAATTCAGGCACTATTGAAAAGGATATTAACCTATCAATATCTTTAAAATTAAAAGATATTTTAAACAAACAAGGGTATAAAGTTATCATGACCAGAGAAGAGGATAAAGGACTTTATACAAATGACGGGAAAATAAGAAAAAAGAAAATTGAGGATTTAAATAATAGACTAAAAATGAAAAATGAAAGTAAATGTGATATGTTTATAAGTATTCATCTAAATATGTTCCCAGAAAGTAAATATCGTGGTGCTCAAGTTTGGTATGGAAGCAATAATAATAGTGAAAAATTAGCTAAAATTATACAAGATAACTTTAAAAAGAATATTAATGATGGGAATAAAAGAATAGAAAAACCTGCAGGAAAAAGCTATAAAATACTGTTAGGAGAGAATCCAATACCGCAAGTAATAGTTGAATGTGGATTTTTATCTAACTACAATGAAGAACAGTTGCTAAAAAGCCAGCAATACCAGCTTACCATTGCAGATATTATTTCTAAATCAATTAATGAATATTACCAAAAATAATCAAGTATGACCATATATTTTATTAAAAAACTTATAAATAAAAGATGACAAATTTCCCGGGAAATTTGTCATCTTTTTATCTAATTTAGCAATTTTAATAATAAGTTCTTACTATTCATAACAAAAAAAGATGAAATATTATTAATTCGTTGATTATTGATAAATTATATTCACAGATTACATATGCTTCAATATTGCTCTGTTTGAAATAAAATGGTATTATAAACTTGACCAATGGATTAGTCCATTAGTCCATTATGCTTTGGGAGTGATAAGATGGAAATCAAAATAGTTAAGAACAGTGGAGTACCATTATATATTCAAGTAAAAAAAGAAATAATCAGATTAGTAAAAGATGGATCTCTCAAAGTTGGAAGTAAAATGCCTACAGAAAGAGAACTCTCAGAACAGTTAAAAATCAGCAGAAACACAGTAAGTACAACCTATAACGAATTAGAACATGAAGGTATATTAAGTTCCTATCAGGGGAAGGGAACTTTTGTTGCAGAAGAGGCTAATACCTGGAAAGCAGAAAATATAAAAGATAAAATAATTAAATTTGTTGATTTAGGATTTGAAGAGGCATTAGAGACAGGAATGGATGCCGATGAATTTATTGAAATTGTAGTAAAAAGAGTAAAAGAAAAAAAGGAACTTATGCGAAAGGCACAGGCCATTTATATAGAATGCAATATAGAACAAGCAAAGATGTTTAGTAAACAGTTAAGTGACAGTACTTACATGAATGTAAAAGCCTTGACAATTAAGGACTTACAAAACATGAGTGCTTCAACCAAAACATTAATTGAGGAATCACAAATAATTATATCAACTTTTAATCATGTGAATGAAGTTAGAGATTTGATTAAAAATTATAATAAAGAAGTGTTAGGTGTAGCAATTAATGCTGACATGGGAACTATAGTAAAGATAGCAAGATATTCAGATGATGTAAAATTTGCATTTGTATGTATATCACAAGAATTCATGTTTAAGGTGAAAGATGCATTAGAAAAGGCTGGATTAGGCAATTTGAAAATAGAGTTTACAAATTCCGTAGACAAGCATAAATTAAGCGATTTGATTAACAAATCCCATGTGCTGATTGTTTCACCCGGCAGATATAAGGATATAAAGCAGTTAAATACAGACAATAAGGAAATAATAGAGTTTTTATATAGCCTGGATTATGATTCTGTAAAAGCTCTTAAATCTAAAATAATTGAATTAAATAAATAATCTTTAGGAGGTTCTTTTTAATGAAAACGATAGTATTAGGGGTAATAGGTTCAGACTGCCATGCGGTAGGTAACAAAATATTAAATCATGTTTTTACTCAGGCTGGATTTAATGTGATTAATATTGGAGTCCTTTCTCCACAGGAAGATTTTATAAACGCAGCCATTGAGACTAATGCAGAAGCAATTTTGGTTTCATCACTGTATGGACATGGGGAAATGGACTGTAGAGGGCTTAGAGAAAAATGTGATGAAGCAGGACTGAAGGATATATTACTATATGTTGGGGGAAATCTTGTAGTAGGTAAACAGAAATGGGAAGATACTTATAATAAATTTAAGGCAATGGGATTTGACAGAATTTATCCACCAGGAACTGATCCACAGATTTCAATTAAAGACTTAAAGCATGACTTGAAGATAGAAGCATAGCATAAGTTATATTTGGGAGTGATAAATGTGGAAGCTTACTTGCTTATTGATTTTGGAAGCACATACACTAAACTTACAGCTGTGGACATAGAAAATGAACAAATATTAGCTACAGCTAAAGACATTACCACCGTAGACACTGACATAATGATTGGCTTTAACAAGGCATACAAACAAATAGAAAAACAAATAGAAAATAAAGAAGTGAATTTTGTAAAAAAACTTGCATGTTCTTCTGCAGCTGGTGGATTAAAAATGGTAGCCATTGGACTGGTACCAGACCTAACAGCAGAAGCTGCAAAGAGAGCAGCTTTAGGAGCAGGAGCAAGGGTATTAAAGGTATACAGCTATGAATTAACCGGGAAAGAAGTAGAAGAAATAAAAAATTCAAACTTAGATATTATCTTACTAGCAGGTGGCACAGATGGAGGAAACAAAGAGTGTATAATTCACAATGCAAATATGCTGGCACAACATGGAGTTCAGCTCCCTATCGTAGTAGCTGGTAATAAAGTTGCACAAGATGAAATAGAAGAGATATTTAAAAGCAATAATATATTTTATAAGATAACTGAAAATGTAATGCCAAAATTAAACGTTTTAAATGTTGAACCTGCTCGTGAAGAAATTAGACAGATATTTATGGAAAAAATTATAGAAGCAAAGGGTATGAAAACAGCAGAAAATTATATAAGCGGCATACTGATGCCAACACCAGCAGCAGTATTAAAGGCTGCCAGGGTACTTAGTGAAGGCAGTGATAAGGAAGAAGGAATAGGCGACTTAATAGTTGTTGATATAGGTGGAGCTACTACTGATGTACATTCATTGTCAGATGGAGAACCTACAAAGCCGGGTGTTACTATGAGAGGTTTGGAAGAGCCTTTTGCAAAAAGAACTGTTGAAGGTGATTTGGGAATGAGATATTCCGCATTATCACTGTGGGAAGCAGCCGGAACAAGAAGAATTCAAAAATATCTTCATGATAAGAATATAGATGTAGAGGCAAATTGTAAATTTAGAACAGAAAACATCAGAATGGTACCTAAAACAGAAGAAGAAATTAAATTTGATGAAGCAATGGCAAAGATAGCCACTGAAATTGCACTGGAAAGACATGTAGGAACTATAGAAAGTATGTATACACCAATGGGTGTTATATTTACCCAAGAGGGAAAAGATCTATTAGAAGTTAAGTGCCTTATAGGTACAGGCGGAGTATTAGTGCACAGTGAAAATCCAGCGGATATATTAAAGTCAGGTACCTTTGACAGCACAAATCCTAATTATTTAAAGCCTATGCATCCTGAATTTTTACTAGATAAAACTTACATAATGTCAGCCATGGGGTTATTAGCTGAAGACCATCCTAATATGGCCGTGAGAATATTGAAAAAATACTTGGTTAAAGTTGAATAGGAGGAAGTTTTCATGGAACTTAAAAATAAAAAATGGACTGAAGAGGAATTCTTAAAGGTTAGAGAAGAAGTTATTAATCAATGGTCAACAGGCAGAGATGTTAATTTAGATGAGGCTGTTGAATATCTAAAAAATGTACCAGAATCTAAAAGTTTTCCAGCAAAACTAAAGAATGCAAAAGAAAAAGGTATAACTTTAGCTCAACCAAGAGCAGGTGTTGCTTTAATCAATGAACATATTGAATTACTTCAGCATTTACAAGATGAAGGTGAAGCAGATTTACTTCCTTCAACTATAGATAGCTATACAAGGCAGAATAGATATGATGAATGCGAGATAGGTATTAAGGAAAGTCTGGCTGCCGGAAGGTCATTATTAAATGGATTCCCTGCAGTAAATCATGGAGTGCACGGCTGCAGAAAGGTATTTGAAGCTTTAGATTTACCTCTGCAGGCTAGACATGGTACACCAGATGCTAGACTGCTGGCAGAAATAATACATGCATCAGGATGGACATCAAATGAGGGCGGCGGCATATCCTACAATATTCCATATGCAAAGAATGTGTCAGTTGAGAAATCTTTACTAGACTGGCAGTACTGCGATAGATTAGTAGGCTATTATGAGGAACATGGAGTTTCAATAAATAGAGAACCATTTGGCCCATTAACTGGAACATTGGTACCGCCAAGTACATCAAATTCAGCTGCAATAATAGAAGCACTTCTGGCTGCTGAACAAGGAGTAAAAAATATAACTGTTGGATATGGACAATGTGGTAATTTAATTCAAGATGTAGCGGCTGTTAGGGCACTTGAGGAACAAACAAATGAATACTTAAAAAAATATGGATATAATGATGTTTATATAACAACAGTATTTCATCAATGGATGGGAGGATTCCCGCAGGATGAAGCTAAAGCTTTCGGAGTAATATCTACAGGAGCTGCAACAGCAGCATTAGCAGGAGCAACTAAGGTTATTGTTAAAACTCCGCATGAAGCATTTGGCATCCCAACAAAAGAAGCAAACGCTGCTGGTATTAAGGCAACAAAAATGGCATTAAACATGCTTCAAGGACAAAGACTCCCTATGTCAAAAGAGCTGGAAACTGAAATAGCTATAATAAAGGCGGAAACAAAGTGCATAATTGATAAATTATTGGAGTTAGGCAATGGAGATTTAGCGGTTGGAACTGTAAAAGGCTTTGAGGCAGGAATTGTTGACGTCCCATTTGCACCAAGTAAGTTCAATGCTGGCATAATGATGCCTGCAAGAGATAATAATGGAGCAGTAAGATATTTGAATTTTGGAAACTTACCTTTTACTGAAGAATTAAAGAATTACAATACAAAAAAGCTTTCTGAAAGAGCAAAGTTTGAAAATAGAGAAATATCATTCCAAATGACTATAGATGATATTTTTGCAGTTGGTAAAGGGCAATTAATAGGAAGACCAGAAAAATAAATATCAATTATCTGCATTGAAAAAATCTATTCAATGCAGATAAATTTAATAAATAAATTGAAAGACAGGTGGATAACATGAAAATTATAGATGTTGTATGTTCAGCAGGAAGAACAGGATTCTACTTTGATGATCAAAGAGCAATAAAAAAAGGTGCGGGCCATGATGGATTTACATATACCGGAGATGCAGTCACAGATGGATTTACACAAGTTAGAATGGCTGGGGAATCTATATCAGTAATGATAATACTTGAAGATGGTCAAGTAGCTTATGGAGATTGTGCAGCAGTTCAATACTCAGGAGCAGGTGGAAGAGATCCATTATTCCTTGCTAAGGATTTTATACCTGTTATAGAAAAAGAAATTGCCCCAAAATTAATTGGCAGGAATTTAGAAAGCTTTAAAGAGTTAGCAGAAGAATTCGATACAATGCATATTAACGGTAAGAGATTACATACAGCAATTAGATATGGAATAACTCAGGCTATTCTTGATGCTGTGGGAAAAGCTCATAAAATCACTATGGCAGAAGTAATAAGAAATGAATACAATCCTGAAGGTGAAGTAAAGGCTGTGCCAATATTCACTCAATCTGGTGATGACAGATATGATAATGTGGATAAAATGATAATTAAAGGTGCAGATGTAATGCCACACGCTTTAATTAATAATGTTGAACAAAAACTTGGATTAAAAGGCGAAAAGCTATTAGAATATGTTAAATGGTTAAGAAATAGAGTTTTAAAATTAAGAACAAGGGAAGACTATAGCCCAATATTTCACATAGATGTATATGGAACAATTGGAATAGCTTTTAACTGTGATACAAAAGCTATGGCTGATTACATCAAAACCCTTGAAGAAGCAGCTAAACCATTCCATTTAAGAATTGAAGGACCAATGGATGTAGAGGACAGACAAAAACAAATGGAGGCATTAAGAGATTTAACAGCTGAATTAGACAATAGAGGAATAGATGTTGAACTAGTTGCGGATGAATGGTGTAACACTGTGGATGATGTAATATTTTTCACAGATAATAAAGCAGGACATATGGTTCAAATCAAAACTCCTGACCTAGGTGGAGTAAACAATATTGCTGATGCAATTATGTACTGTAAAGAACATGGTATGGGAGCATATTGTGGAGGAACATGCAACGAGACAAATAGATCAGCAGAGGTAACTACTAATATAGGAATGGCTTGTGGAGCTAAACAAGTACTGGCTAAACCAGGTATGGGTGTTGATGAAGGATTTATGATAGTAAATAACGAAATGAACAGGGTACTTGCACTTGTAAACAGAAGAAAAAATAAATAAATATAGAAAGGCAGTTTAAATAAACTGCCTTTTCAAACATAATTACAAGGTAAATTTTAGAGGAGGATGTAATCCTATGAAAGAAGTAAATACAAGTGAAATAGTGAAAGCAGTAAAAAAGATGTGCATAAATTCTAATATACATTTAAATGAAGATGTTAAAAATAAAATAAAAGAAGCTTCAAACAATGAAAAGTGGCCAATGGCAAAAGGTATACTGGATAGGATATTGGATAATGTGGATATAGCAGCAGCTGAAAACATGCCAATGTGTCAAGACACAGGAATGGCTTGTGTTTTTGTGGAATTAGGCCAGGAGGTACACATTACCGGGGGCAGTATTGAAGATGCTATTAACGAAGGTGTGAGGCAGGGATATGAAGAAGGGTATTTAAGAAAATCTGTGGTTAAAGATCCACTGGATAGGGTAAATACTAAAGACAACACACCAGCAGTAATATATTATAATGTGGTACCAGGTGATAGACTTAAAATAACAGTAGCTCCAAAGGGGTTTGGTTCTGAAAATATGAGCCAGATAAAAATGTTAAAACCAGCAGATGGGTTAGAAGGAGTTAAAAACTTTATATTAAAAGTTGTAAAGGAAGCTGGGCCTAATCCTTGCCCTCCAATTGTAGTAGGAGTGGGAATTGGGGGAACTTTTGATAAGGCAGCTAATTTAGCTAAAAGAGCTTTAATAAGACCTCTGTCAAAAAGAAATGATAATCCGTTTTATGCAAAATTAGAAGAAGAACTTTTAAAGGAAATAAATGAAATGGGTATAGGACCACAGGGATTTGGCGGGTTAACTACAGCCCTGGCAGTCAATATAGAAACTTATGCTACACACATAGCAGGGCTTCCTGTAGCTGTAAATATAAATTGTCATGTAACCAGACATGATGAAGTGGAATTTTAGGGGGGCGCAATATGGAAAAGAAAATAGTTACTCCATTAACTGAAGAAAAAGTTAAGGAATTAAAAGCTGGAGACAGTGTATTAATATCAGGAACCATTTATACAGCAAGAGATGCTGCACATAAAAGACTTGTAGAATTATTACATGAAAATAAACCGCTTCCATTTGATGTGAAGGATGCAATTATCTATTACGTAGGGCCAACACCTGCAAAGCCAGGGGAGCCAATAGGATCAGCTGGTCCAACTACAAGCTATAGAATGGATCCATATGCACCTGAGCTTTTAGATATTGGTCTTAGGGGAATGATAGGAAAAGGCTTAAGGTCAAAAGAAGTTATAGAATCCATGGTTAAAAATAAAGCTGTTTATTTTGCTGCTATTGGCGGTGCTGCAGCATTAATGGGTAAAGCAGTAAAGAAGGCAGAGCTTGTGGCATATGAGGATTTAGGATCAGAAGCTGTAAGAAAACTTGAAGTTGAAAATCTTCCAGTGGTAGTTGTAATTGATAGTGAGGGGAATAACCTTTATGAAATTGGGCAGCAGGAGTATTTAAACTCTTTAAAATAGGAGGAGTTATAAATGAAAATATGCAAAGTTGCAAAAGCAGGTACTTTAGAATCTAATGATATATTAATAATGGTTATGCCAAATGAAAACAATGAAATAGAGTTAGATTTAGAGAGTATAGTTATAAAACAGTTTGGAGAACAAATAAGAAAAGTTATTATGGATACTTTAATTGAAATTGGAGTGGATAGTGTTACCGTAAAGGCTCAAGATAAGGGAGCATTGGATTATACTATAAGGGCAAGAATTAAAACTGCTATAGATAGAGCAAAATAGGGGTTTATTATAGATTTGAGGTGAATTTTAATGAAAAAATTGAGAAGAACAATGCTTTTCATGCCTGGCAACAATCCGGGTATGCTTCAAAATGCTGCTATACTTGGAGCAGATTCAGTTATATTGGATCTTGAAGATGCTGTGAGCCTAACTGAAAAAGACAGCGCAAGGACTTTAGTCAGCGAAGCCATAATACACTTAGACTTTTCAAAGGTAGAATTAGTTGTTAGAGTAAATCCAATGGATACAGATTATGGTGAAAAGGATATAGATGTAATAGGAAGAGTTAAACCGGATTCATTAATGATACCAAAGGCTACAGAAGATCAGCTAAAAACCATAGATAAAATGTTGAGCGAAATTGAGCAGCAGGAAGGGTTTGAAGAAAAATCTATAAAGTTAATTCCAATCATTGAAACTGCATACGGTCTTGAAAATGTTTACAACATTATTAATTCTTCAGATAGAGTAGAAGCAGTGCTTTTAGGAGCAGAGGACTTAACTTCAGATTTTGGAATGAAGAGGACAAAGCAGGGAGAAGAAATTTTCTATGCTAGAAACAGGGTCTCAGCTGCCTGCAGAGCTGCAAGAGTAGATGCTGTTGATACACCATTTACGGATATCAACGACTATGATGGACTTGCAAAGGATACTGAAAAAGCCAAAACCTTGGGTTTCACAGGAAAGGCCTCCATTAACCCAAGACAAATAGATACAATACATGAGGTGTTTGCTCCAACAGAGGATGAAGTTCAACATAGCATAAGGGTTTTAGAAGCTCGAGATGAAGCTTTCAGCAAAGGTATGGGGGTATTTTCCTTAAATGGTAAAATGGTAGATGCACCTATTATAAATAGAGCGGTAACCACAGTGGAATTAGCAAAAATGCTTGGGCTTATATAGAAAACTATTAAACCATAGGGAGGAATTTAAATGAAAAATATACTTCATAGGGAAATACCTGAGTACATAGAGGGCTATGGAAAAGTTAAACCCTTTCAGGGAGCATTTGCAAATTATAATGAAGTAAAGATAACTTCTGTTAAAATAAAATCTGTTAAGCCAGGTGAAAATAAAGTATTAAGCAGTATAGATGAAGCCTTAGATAAGATGGAATTAAAAGATGGCATGTGCATATCATTTCATCATCACTTAAGAAACGGGGACTTTGTATTAAATAATGTAGTATATGCACTGGCAAAAAGGGGAATTAAAGATATAACTATAGCTGCTAGTTCCATATTCCCAATACACGAACCATTAGTAGAATATATTAAAAGCGGAGTAGTCACAGGAATATATGCAAATTATATTTCCGGTGCTGTTGCAAAGACTATTTCAGAGGGATTATTAAAGAAACCAGCAGTGATGATGACCCATGGAGGAAGATCAAGAGCCATTGATAGCGGCGACTTACATATAGATATAGCCTTTATTGCAGCACCAACTGCAGATACATATGGAAATATTAATGGAGTTTATGGGAAGTCTGCCTGCGGTTCTCTTGGATATGCTGTAAGCGATGCTATGTTTGCTGATAAGGTTATAGCAGTTACAGATAATTTAGTACCATATCCAGCTTGCCCAATAGAAATCAGTCAAATATATGTAGATTATGTGGTAAAAGTAGATTCCATAGGTAATCCAGCAGGTATTGTGTCTGGAACAACTAAGATTACAAAGGACCCTGTGGGATTAAAAATAGCAAAAATGACTTCACAGGTCATTGAAGCTTCTGGACTAGTAAAACATGGTTTATCATTTCAAACTGGTGCTGGAGGGACCTCACTTGCAGTGGCTGTGGAATTAAAGAAAATTATGAAGAAAAATAATATAGTTGGAAGTTTTGCTGCAGGAGGGGTAACAGCATATATGGTGGATATGCTTCAAGAGGGGTTATTTAATAACATATTTGATGTGCAGTGCTTTGATCTTAAAGCTGTAGAATCCTACAGAGATAATCCAAAGCATATGGGTATGTCAGGATCTATGTATGGAAATCCTCATAATAAGGGAGCTGTTGTAAATAACCTGGATGTAATGATACTTGGAGCAACAGAAATTGATACTAATTTTAACGTAAATGTAACAACAGGATCAGATGGCGTTATTATGGGAGGTTCTGGCGGCCATAGTGATACAGCTGCAGGTGCAAAGCTGGCAATAGTTGTTACAAATCTTATGAAGGCACGATTACCAATAATTAAAGATGAGGTAACCACTATAACTACACCTGGGGAATCCATAGATGTATTGGTAACAGAAAGAGGAATTTCTGTAAATCCCTTAAGAAAAGATCTTATAGAGAAGCTCAATAAAACAAATCTGCCAATTATGTCAATAGAAGAATTAAAGGCAATGGCCGAGAAAATGACAGGAAAGCCTAAACCAATACAGACTAGTGATAAGGTTGTGGCTGTAGTAGAATATAGAGATGGTACAGTTATAGATGTGGTTAGAAAACCAATGTGAGGAGAGTTTTATGTTTGGTCTTCAGTTAGAAAAGATAAATTTAAATAATTCAAGGGATAGGGAAGAAGTTGATAAATTTCTTCAGAAATTTAATCTTATTTTGGATAAAGATGTAGACTATACAATTGTTCTTAGAGATCAGCAGAATGAAATAAAAGCAACTTGTTCAAAGGCCGGTAATGTATTTAAATGCTTTGCTGTATCGGAGGAGCTGCGAGGGGAAAATGTTACAAGCACTTTAATAACAGAGTTAGTAAATATAATGTTTGAACAGGGAATTTATCACAGCTTTATTTTTACAAAACCTCATAAAGCAAAGGTATTTGAAACATTAAATTTTAGTGCTATTTGTGAAACTGAAAATGCAGTGCTGCTTGAATATGGGATTTCAAATATAAATAAATATTTAAACAGTCTTATAAAGCAATATAACCTTAATACTGATATTGCAAAGGGTGCACTGGTAATGAACTGCAATCCTTTTACACTTGGGCACAGATATTTAGTTGAAAAGGCTTCAGCACAGTGTGAACAGGTATTGCTGTTTATAGTTCAGGAAGATAAGTCTTTATTTCCTTTTAGAGAGAGGTACAATATGGTAAAACAGGGAGTCAGAGATTTAGAAAATGTTAAGGTAATCCCTGGAGGCCAATATATAATATCTAAGGCAACATTCCCGTCATACTTTATAAGAAAAGAAGAATTAAGAACTAAGGCTTACGAGGAAATTGACGCATCTATTTTCGGAAGATATTTTTGCAGTAAATTAAGTATAAATAAAAGGTTTGTTGGTTGTGAGCCATATTGTAATGTGACAAATAGCTATAATGAAACATTAAAAAGAATACTGCCTAAATATGGAGTTGAGCTTATAGAAATAGAAAGAAATAAATATGAACAAAATTATATATCTGCATCCATGGTGAGACAATTAATAAGAGAAGATAAATTAAATGAAGCAAGATATCTTGTTCCTGAAGTAACCTGGAAATTTCTAAATTCTAAGGAGGGAGAGGAAGTATTAGATAAAATTAAAAAATCTAATTCACCTCACTAATATTTATGAACGAAATATTTAATTATAATGTTAATGATATAAAAAAATATTCTCTGGAGGAAATACTAAATGAAAGGGAAAAAAGGGTTAATTTAATTGCTTCTCTTGAAGAAAAGTATAATTGTACAATTATAGCTCTAAGAGTTAATTATCCAGGACCAAATAAATCTAATGATTTAAGTATAAGTATATGTACAATAATGGCTAAAGAGATTCTTCATGAGTTTACCCATTATTTCCATATACAGTCATATGTAAGCGCTGAAGGTCCCATATTTATTATGGCAGTTAATAGGGATTCATATGAAGTAAAAAAAGCAGCGGTGTCCATTGAGGACACACATTCATTAGGAAGATTAGTGGATATAGATGTATATAATCAGGGAAAAGGTTTAAGCAGAAAAGAGCTTAATATGCCCCCAAGGAAATGCTATATTTGTGAAGATAATGCCCATAACTGCGCAAGAAGCAAAAGACATTCAGTTGAAGAAATTGAAGAGTTTATAAAATTTAAATATAATAACTTCATTAATCAGCAAATTTAATCCACAGTGTGGATAAAAAAGGATTATAGGAATTTGTAAATTCCTATAATCCTTTTATTTTAATAATATATACAAATTATTTATTTGAGTAAATTTCAATAATCTTTACTATAACATCTACAGCTTTATCCATTGCAAAAATAGGAATAAATTCATATTTACCATGGAAGTTATGGCCGCCTGTAAATAAATTTGGAGTAGGTACTCCTTTAAATGATAATTGAGCACCATCTGTACCGCCTCTAATAGGCTGAACTTTTGGAACTATTCCACAGGATTTCATAGCTTCAAAGGCAGTATCAACTATATGTTTTACAGGTTCAACTTTTTCTTTCATATTGTAGTACTGATCCTTAATATCAGCTTTAACAGTTCCTTGTCCATACTTTTTATTTAATTCAACTGCAATTTTTTCAACATTTTGTTTTCTATTTTCAAATATTGTCTTGTTATGATCTCTTATTATTATATTCATTGAGGTTTCTTCAATGCCGCCATTAATACTAACCACATGGTAGAAACCTTCATATCCTTCAGTGTGAGAAGGTGTTTCAATAGCTGGGAGCATAGATATAAATTCATTTGCAACAAGTATTGCATTTATCATTGTATCCTTTGCAGATCCAGGGTGTACGCTTTTTCCATTTATTTTGATTTTTGCTCCTGCAGCATTAAAGTTCTCATATTCCAGTTCTCCTATTGGACCTCCATCAAGGGTATATGCAAAGTCAACACCAAATTTAGATACGTCGAAATAGTCAGTTCCTCTGCCAACTTCTTCATCAGGAGTAAATGCTACGCGAATTTTACCATGAGTTATTTCTGGATGGTTAATTAAATACTCCATAGCAGTCATAATTTCTGCTATACCTGCTTTGTCATCAGCACCTAACAAAGTTGTGCCGTCAGTAGTGATTAAAGTTTTTCCTGTATATTCTTTAAGTTCTTTAAAATCTTTTGTTGACAAAATAATATTATTTTCTGAGTTAAGAACTATATCATTTCCATTATAGTTTTCTATGATTTGTGGTTTTACGTTTTCTCCGGATATCTCAGGACTAGTGTCCATATGAGATAAGAAACCAATTACAGGTATATTTTTATTCGTATTTGCTGGAAGAGTAGCCATTACATAACCATATTGATCCAATGAAACCTCTTTCATTCCAATGGATTCTAATTCTTTTACCAGTTCCTTAGCTAAAACTAACTGCTTAGAAGTTGTTGGAACAGTTGTAGATTCATCATCTGACTTGGTATCAAAAGTAACGTATTTTAAAAACTTTTCAACTACATTTGACATATTCATTTCTCCTTTTCCCAAAAATAAATATAATACACTAAACGTTTAAAAACAATTTTATTATACCATTTTTTATATAAAATAACAAACAAGGGAGGGAAAAAACATAAAAAATTTAGAATATTATTTAAAATAACTATTATGCTTCATAAATTTGCTAATATATAAATTAAATAATGCAATTAATTGATAAATAAGAACTAAATCATGCACAAAGCAATAAAATCATCCAGGTCAGCCCCAGATGATTTTATTAAATATCCATTTATTTTATATAAAGTTCTTCAAAATATTCTTCAAGCATTCTCTTTGTAGAGAAGTATTCTCTTGTAGATTTAATACTTTCCCTCATCATTTTTCCCCATTTATCTTTGTCTTCATAGTATGTTGGAATTACTCTATTTAAAAGAGTATCATATAGCGCGTCTGAATCATTCTTATCTAATTCTTCCAGGGTTTTAAAATCATCTACAGATTTACCGTTACCAAACTGCCAGCCGTTAACTCCATCATTACAAGCTTCAGGCCACCAACCATCAAGTATTGAGCAGTTTAATACTCCATTCATAGCAGCCTTCATTCCTGAAGTGCCGCTGGCTTCCAGAGGTCTTCTTGGATTGTTAAGCCAAATGTCAGAACCACTGGTAAGCATTCTTCCAATGTTCATATCATAGTTCTCAAGAAATACCACGCTGTTAGAATATTTCTTCATCATTGCCACCAAATTAGCTACAATGGCTTTCCCTGTATCATCTAATGGATGTGCCTTACCGGAAAATACTATTTGAACCTTACCGCTATTCAATAATGGGTCTATAATTTCAGGATTAGTAAATATTAAATCACTTCTCTTGTAGGGAGCCGCTCTTCTAGAAAAACCAATTAATAACTTGTCAGCATCCAGCTGAACTCCAGTTCTTTTCTTAATAAATTCAATAGTTTCCTTCTTTATTTCATGGTGGACAGGTAATAGATTCTTATTTTCCTCAAATGCCTTAGTCATCCTGCTATCTACCCAGGTAGGAGTGTGAATGGCATTTGTTATTCCTATTATTTCACATTTACCGGACACATCTTTCCACATTTTATTTGCTGTAACTGCATGTAGCTTTGCAACAGCATTAGACTTCCTTGAAAGTCTAAGCCCGGCAACAGTCATGTTAAAGGGATCACCGCCAAGTGAAATCATTTGAGTTTTTGTTAATCCATTAAATGCTCCCATATATTCAAGTCTATTCAGGGGATGAGATTCATTTCCCTGTAAAATAGGGGTATGAGTTGTAAATACAACTTCTTCTCTTGTAAGCTTCAATGCTTCTTCGAAGGATATGCCGGTGCTCATTTTTTCTCTTATTAATTCCAGAGCAGCTAAATCGGCATGACCTTCATTGAAATGATAAACGTCTACTGGAACTTTTAAAGCCCTTAAAGCTCTTACTCCACCGATACCAAGTACAATTTCCTGTGCAATTCTTTCTTCTCCAAACCATCCATATAGTTGTCCTGTAATCCAGGCATCCTGATTTTCAGGTATATCAGTATCAAGAAGATAAATAGTGTTATTATTAAATTTTTCAACCTTCCAAACTTTACACACTACATCTACATTTCTTATATTAACAGTTACCTTTACACCTGTATCTTCTAGAAAATCATAACAATAATTATGATAGGTGTCATATGGTTTTCCGTCTTTCCCTATGATTTGATCTGTGTATCCTTGTTTCCACTTTATACCTATGCCAATTAAAGGTACATTTAAATCTTTTGCTCCCTTCAAATAGTCACCAGCCAATATCCCCAGACCACCAGCATATATTTTAAAGTCAGACTGTAAACCATATTCCATGCAAAAATACGCAACTTTAGGTAATTTATTTGTATCCATAGCTTACCTCCCAAAATTTAGTTTATATTCTTATTATACACAATGTATTTAATTAACGCAATCGCTTGCATAACTATTTTTTATTCATTAAAAAAACTTTTTTAAATATATATTCTTGCTTTATAGTATAATTATTATGTTGTTAAAATAATTAACTATAAAACATAAAGAAATATAGATAAACAACTTCAACTATAAACTTATACAGCATGAAAAAGCGTTGAAGATTCGCTATTTTCCAACTGCATAAGTTAAGTTTATGTATTGTTTATCTTTAATAGGGGGATATAAAATGAGTTTTTTTAATAGAGATGAACATAACCTGCCAAATAAACTATTTGGAAAGTTTTCTTTTAAAATAAAAGTAATTATTTTTATAGTACTATGCTTTATAGCTGTTGGATTGATTACATATAATAAGTATGTGGAAAATAAACAGAGTAAAATCCTACAGGACAGTAAAGTGAAAAGTGATACACAGCTTAAGGCCAAAAATGATAAAGCTAAAACTGCCGCTGAAGAAGAAAATAAAGCATTGCAAGATAAGCAAAAGGCTATGAATGAAAAGTACAATAAGGCTCATGAGGCATTTTTTAATAAAGATTATGATTTGGCCATAAAACTGGCAGATGAACTAATTGAACAGGACCCAAATTACTATATGGCATACAATATAAAGGGAATTACTCAGTGCTATGCAAGGGATTATGAAAACGGCATGAAGAATATAGACAAAGCATTAGAAATTAAGTCCGATTTCCCTTATGCCAGATTTAACAAGGCATTAGCAAATGAACTGTATGGACACTATGATGAAGCTATTACCTGGTATAACAAGGCTATAGAGGTAGATAAGAATGATCCATGGACATACTATGGCATTGCAAGTATTTATGGCAGAAGAGGTGACATAGAAAATACAGTAAAGTATTTAAAACAGGCTATTGCACTTTATGCTGGAGTAAAAGCTGAGGCTGCAAAAGAAGTAGATTTTAATCCAGTAAAGAACTCTCCTCAGTTTAAGGCACTAATAAATTAGTACTTTTATATTATTAATAAAATCATTTAAATGAGCATTTCTTTCATTAAATTGAAGGTTAATGCTCATTTTATTTTACTACTATTGAAAATGTTTACTTTTGCCTATTGACTTATGCTCGTTTATGATTTATTATAAAATTAATCAATCAATAATAGTCAAAAATGAATATAAATAAGCATAATCAATTTTTAGTGAGAGTGATAAATATGTTTGCAGAGGAAAGACAGCAGAAAATAGCTGAATTATTAAGTGAACAAAGCAGTATAAAAGTTTCAACCATTTCACAAGTATTTAATGTATCTGAATCAACAATAAGAAGAGATCTTCAGGAAATGGAAGAAAAGGGACTTTTAACTAGAACCCATGGTGGTGCTGTAGGAATAAACAGAACAAACTTTGAACCATCTTTTAAGGATAAAGAGGATGCACATCATGATGAAAAAATATTAATTGGGAAAATTGCTGCTAAAATGATAGAAGATGGGGATACTATTATTCTAGACTCAGGAACTACAACTTTAGAAATTGCAAAGAATATAACTGCAGAAGGTGTCACTGTAATTACTAATTCTATAGATATAGCTTCAGAATTAACTAACAAAGAAGGAATAGAACTTATAGTTACAGGCGGAAGCTTAAGAAACACAACGAGAGCCATGGTAGGACATATTACTGAAAGTGTTTTAAAAAATTTTAGAGTTGATAAAGCTTTTATTGGAGCTAATGGAATATCTATAGAAGAAGGAGTGACTACCCCTAATTTTGTTGAAGCACAAACTAAAAAGTCTATGATTAATGTAGCCAATAAGGTTATTGTAGCAGTAGATAACTCAAAATTTAATGAAGTATGTTTTTCAGTTGTCTGCCCAATTAGAGCGGTATCTACAATAATTACTAACTGTGGATTAGATGACAATGAAATTAAGAACTTTGAGGATTCAGGAGTTGAAATAATAGTTGGAGAAATCAGATAGGAGTGAAAACATGGTTATAACTGTTAACTTAAACCCTGCCATGGATAAAACTATAACTATAAACGGTTTAAATGTAGGCAGTGTCAATAGGGTAGAAAGTTTAAGATATGACATTGGAGGAAAGGGCATTAATGTTTCTAAAGTACTAAAGAACTTTAGTATAGAATCCATTTGCACAGGTTTTTTAGGTGGCATTTGGGAAAAATCTTTTATTAACGAGCTTCATAAAAGAGAAATTAATAATAAATTTATATCCATTGAGGGAAATACAAGGACAAATACTAAAATTGTGGATGTTATAAACAATACACATACTGACATAAATGAACCAGGACCAGAAATAGACAGCGCAAAAATGCAGCAGTTTATAGATGAATTTAAAACTTTATGCAAACAGAATGATATTGTGGTTCTTTCCGGTGGAGTAAGCCCATCATTACCAAAGGACATTTATTATAGATTAACTGTTATTGCAAAAGAAAAGGGAGCAATAGTAGTTATGGATGCAGATGGTGAATTACTTAAGGAAGGATTAAAGGCAAAACCACATATTATAAAGCCAAATAATCATGAGCTTAAAAAATTACTTGACATCGATGATACAAATGAAGAAGAAATTATTGGCGCAGGCCAATCCTTATTGCAGCAGGGAATTGAGAAAGTTATGATTTCCTTGGGTGATAAGGGAGCAATATATGTGACAAAAAGTGGAGTTTACAAAAGCAACTGTTTGAAAGTAAATGTAAAAAGCACAGTTGGTGCAGGAGATTCAATGGTATCAGCTATAGTATATGCACACATAAAAAATTATGATGATACAGATACTTTAAGATTTGCTACAGCTTGTGGAGCAGCAACAGTTTCTTTGGAAGGAACTGAAGCGTGCACTTTGGAACAAGTGAATGAACTATTACAAGATGTAAAAATTGAAAAGAAGGAGTGTATATAATGAATACAAAAGATATGTTTTCTAAAGAAAGAGTAAGTTTTGATCTTAAGGCTGAGAACAAAATACAGGCTATAGATGAATTGATAGATATATTATATAAGGATGGAAAAGTAAGGGATAAGGAAGAGTTTAAAAAGGCTGTATTAAAGAGAGAAGAAGAGTTTTCAACAGGCATAGGAATGGGAATTGCAATTCCTCATGGAAAAAATAAAGCTGTTGTAGAACCTTCAATTGCATTTGGCAAAAGCAAAAAAGGCATTGATTACCAATCAATGGATGATAAACCTGCTCATCTATTTTTCCTAATTGCTGTGCCAGAGGAATCAAGTGATATACATTTAAAAGCACTAAGTGAGATTTCAAGAAAGCTTATGCATAGCGAAATAAGAGAAATGTTAATGAATGCCACAAACTTTGAAGAATTTATTAAGGCATTTGAATAAATAGGTACTAATGTTAGTACGAACTAATTTTATTATATATTTATATTAAAACTCTATGGGAGGAGAAGAATTATGAAAATAGTAGCTGTAACAAGTTGTCCTACGGGAATTGCTCACACTTACATGGCTGCAGAGGCATTACAAATGGCAGCAAAGGAAATGGGCCATGAAATTAAAGTTGAAACTCAGGGATCAGTAGGGGCTGAAAATGTAATATCAGAAAAAGAGGTTAAAGAGGCGGATGCAGTCATCATTGCAGCTGACACCAATGTTGATAAATCAAGATTTATAGGAAAGCCTATGGTTGAGGTTTCTGTAAAGGATGCCATAAAAGATGCTAAAGGACTTATAAGTAAAGCTTTAGAAGCAAAACCAACAAAGAAGAAAAATGAAAGAGAAGAAGTAAAAGTTGAAAAAACTGAAAGAAAAGGCCTGTATAAACATTTGATGACAGGTGTATCATATATGATACCTTTCGTTGTAGCTGGAGGATTACTTATAGCTTTAGGATTTGCATTTGGTGGAATATATGTATATAAAACCCCTGGAACATTTGCAGAAGCATTATTTAGTACAGGGAAACAGGCATTTGCACTTATGCTTCCAGTATTAGCCGGATATATGGCATACTCAATTGCTGATAGGCCAGGACTAGTACCAGGGTTTGTAGGCGGAGCATTAGCAAGCACTATAGGTGCAGGTTTTATTGGAGCTTTACTAGCAGGTTTGCTAGCTGGATATGTAGTAGTTCTAATAAAGAAGTATATAAAATTGCCAAAGACATTAGATGGGTTAATGCCAGTTTTGATAATACCAGTTCTATCAACTGCAATAATAGCATTAATAATGATATTTGTATTAGGTAACCCAGTAAAAGCAATGAATGACGGATTGGCAGCATGGCTAAAAGGTTTGCAGGGGGCAAACGCAGCTATTCTCGGTATAGTATTAGGATGTATGATGGCATTTGATATGGGTGGTCCATTTAATAAAGCAGCATATGTTTTTGCTACAGGAACTTTAGCATCAGGCGGAACAGCGATAATGGCAGCAGTTATGGCTGCTGGAATGGTTCCTCCACTTGGAATTGCATTAGCAACATTAATAGCAAAGAATAAATTTACTGAACAGGAAAGAGAAGCAGGAAAAGCAGCTTGGGCACTAGGAGTATCCTTTATTACAGAAGGTGCAATACCATTTGCAGCTGCAGATCCATTCAGAGTTATACCATCAATAATGGCAGGTTCAGCAGTAACAGGTGCATTATCAATGCTGTTTGGATGTACATTAGCAGTTCCACACGGCGGAATTTGGGTTCTAGTAATACCAAACGTGGTTCAATACTTATTCCAATATATAATATCAATACTTGCAGGTATGGCCGTTACAGCTTTATTACTTTCAGTGATTAAAAGGAATATTGACGAGCAATAATAAAGTAGGAAAGTTCAAATAACAAAAAACAAATTTTGAAGGGATTGAATTTTGGTAAGTAAAATTCAATCCCTTTTTATTATCTGTTGTTTATTATTTTTTGATTTGGTGTAATGTTATATTTTTTACATTTCAAGGCAACAGTTCTATGAGTGATTCCTAAAGCTTTTCCTGCCTTGTTATAACTTTTGTATTTTTCCATAGCTAAAGTAATAAGTTCCTTTTCGTAAGCCTCAAGAGGCAGCAGATTATTATTTACTAAGTTTATAAGATTTCCATCACTAGGAGTATTATTGGTAATATAAAATGGCAGATCCTTTGATGTAATTGCTTTGCCATCACACATATTCATAGCTCTTTCAATAATGTTTTCTAATTCCCTTATGTTACCTGGCCAATGGTAATCCTGAAGATATAAAAGACAGTCTTTATCAATACTCTCTATTGATTTACCAAGTTTTCCGTTAAGTTTTATAATAAAATGCTCAACTAAACAGTTTATGTCTTCTTTTCTATTTCTTAAAGGAGGAAGAGATATATTAATAACATTAAGCCTATAATAAAGGTCCTCTCTAAAAGAGTTATCCTTTATCATTTTTTCTAAATTTCTATTTGTAGCCGCAACAATTCTAACATCTACCTTTTGAGTTTCGATGCCTCCAACGCTTTCAAACTCCCTTTCCTGAAGTACTCTTAATAATTTAACCTGCATTGACATAGGCATATCTCCAATTTCATCTAAAAAGATAGTGCCTCCATCAGCAATGTTAAATTTACCAGGCTTATTTTTCACTGCTCCGGTAAAGGCTCCTTTTTCATATCCGAACAATTCACTTTCAAGCAAATTTTCAGGAATGGCAGCACAATTCACTCTTACAAAAGGTTTGTCTCTACGACTGCTGTTATTGTGAATAGCTTTTGCAACCAGTTCTTTACCAGTACCGCTTTCTCCTCTTATTAAAACTGTAGAAGTTGAATTAGAGGCCTTTTCGGCGATGAGTAAACTATCCTTTAAGGTACTGCTGTTCCCTATAATATCACTAAAACTGCTGCTTAAGTTAGCATGTCTTTTTAATTCGGATTTGTAATAATTGATTTCTTCTTCAGATTGCTCTAGTCTCTTGTATAGATCTTTTACTTCATCCACGGTTTTTGAAATGGAGAGAACACCTTTAAAATTACCATTTATGAATATAGGCTCTACAGTAGAAACAACATTCTTGTCATTTTTGCTGTGAATAACATTTTCCAAGTTTTTTTTAGAATTAAAAACAGAAAACCTAAGCCCATTTGGTGATATAGTTTTTAAATCTTTGCCTAAAATATCATCCGCATTTACATTAAAATTATATTCGTAGGCTGGATTAACATAACTTATTTTTCTATCCTCATCAACAAAGCATATTAAATCATGAGAAGTCTCTAATATCTTCTGGAATTTTTCATTTAATTCCTGCATGCCCACAAGTTCAGATATATCCTGAAACATCCCAATTGCACCTATTACCTTCTTGTTAGAAAATATAGGAGCTCTGTTTACAATACATATATGGTTATTTATATGCTGTGTTGTACCAATATACCTTTTCTTGGATGTAATTACTTTAGGTAGATCTGAAGTAGGAATAATGTGCTTAACATATCTTCCTATTACTTCATTAGGAGTTTTATCTATAAGCTTCAGCGCATAATCATTCATAGTTGTAATATATGAATTAGCATCAATAACAATAATACCAATAGGTATATTATCTAGAATTTGCTCGTTAGCAATATTATTTTCCTCAATAATATCGTCAAGGTTTGCAAAGGCTTGATTATCCCTTTCTATATCGTTGGTTATAAAGCTGCACAGCTCCAGAACGGCTTGTCTACCAGCCAATGAATCCTCCCGGCAGGATATTTCAATTAATTCGCTTTCTCTTATTTTAAGAGAAACAAGAGCCAGCATACTAATGGCTAGGGGCTCCTTAGTAGATATATTCCTCACATAAAGGTTAACATTGTATTTTGAAGTTAAC
Organism: Clostridiaceae bacterium; assembly: GCA_029256485.1. Next base: position 16,452 of record JAQSXU010000033.1, on the reverse strand, counting down.
TCAGAGGCCTTATGAACAATCATTGCAGCTATTCTTATATGAATACCGTTGTGAATATTTACTACTATACTATTTTTATACATATACTATCTCCTTGATAAAAAATATCATCTTCATACAATTTATTGATAAAAAATATCAACTACATAATACATTATAATATAAAGGGTTGTCCAGTATATTTTAAAAAATGTAACATAATAATGCTAGTATATTGATAAAATTTATCAACATACTATTATTATGGTGACTTGCATAAATTAATTAAAGCCCCTTAAATAGGCAATCAAAATAAGTTTTAATGCTTTGGCATAAAAATTGCTTATTTTATTTATTGTTTTGATGTATTATGTAGAAATTTGTAGGAGGAAAAGAAAATGAAAAAAGGTATTGCAGCTTCAAAAGGATACGCAATTGGTAATGTGGTAATAAAGGATGATAGTGAAATTTCCATAGTGGAGAGAACAGTAAGTGATATAGTATCAGAACAGGCAAAATTAGAGAAAGCATTAAATACAACAAGAGAACAATTAACTAAAATAAAAGAAAAAGCAGAAAAAGAATTGGGAAAGGACAAAGCAGCAGTATTTGAAAGCCATATGATGCTGTTAGATGACCCTGAATTTACTGGAGCTGTAAAAACAAATATAGAAGATAATAAGGTTAATGCTGAAAAAGCATTAAGTGATGTAGTTGAAATGTATTCAGGAATATTTGCTTCTATGGAAGATGAATATATGAGAGAAAGAGGAGCAGACGTAAAGGATGTTGGACACAGAATATTAGCTAATTTAGTTGGAAAAAATCCTGATGGTCTTGCAAATCTTCAAGAAAATACAGTAATAGTAGCTCATGATTTGACTCCATCAGATACAGCACAATTAGATAAAAATAAGGTAGTTGCATTTTTAACAAACATTGGAGGAAGAACTTCACATAGTGCAATTATGTCTAGGACTTTAGAAATACCTGCAATAGTTGGAATGAAAGATATAACAAAGGAAGTTAAAGAGGGAGATAAAATTATAGTTGATGGAGTAGAGGGCGTTGCTATAATAAATCCTGATGAAGCTACTTTAAAAGAATATATGAATAAAAAAGAAGCATATGAAAAAGAAAAAGAAGAATTAAAGAAGCTTATCGAAGTGAAGACTGTTACTAAAGCAGGAAAACATGTAGAAGTCGCAGGAAATATAGGAAAACCAAGTGATGTTTTAAAAGTTATCGAAAATGGCGGAGACGGTGTAGGTTTATTCAGAACAGAGTTTTTATATATGGATAGAGATAATATGCCAACAGAAGAAGAACAATATGAGTCATATAAGTTTGCAGTAGAAAAAATGAATCCAAGACCAGTTGTTATTAGAACACTGGATATTGGAGGAGATAAAAAGCTTTCTTATCTGCCAATGCCAGAAGAAATGAATCCATTCTTAGGATATAGAGCAATAAGATTATGTTTAGATAGAACAGATATATTTAAGGTTCAGCTGAGAGCATTGTTAAGAGCAGCTGTATATGGTAATTTAAAAATCATGTTCCCCATGATATCCTCCTTAGAGGAATATTTAAAGGCAAAGGAAATATTAAAGGAATGTGCTGAGGAATTGAAAAAAGAAGGCATACAATACAGAGATGACATGGAAGTTGGAATCATGGTTGAAATACCAGCTGCAGCAGTAAATTCAGAGGAATTGGCAAAGTATGTTGACTTCTTTAGTATTGGAACAAATGATTTAATCCAGTACACATTAGCTGCAGACAGAATGAATGAAAAAGTTTCATACTTATATAATCCACTACATCCAGCAGTATTAAAATTAATAAAAATGACAATAGAATCAGCTCACAAAGAAGGAAAATGGTGTGGAATGTGTGGAGAAATGGCAGGAGATGAAAGAGCAATTCCAACTCTTGTGGAATATGGCTTAGATGAATTCTCTATGAGTGCATCCTCCATGCTTAGAGCAAAACAGCTCATTATGAACAATTAATAACGCCTCATATTTAATTATTTTTTCATTGGCTCTGTTTTAAATGCTGATATAATCATGCATCTAAAGCAGAGCCGCCTTATTTATTAGCCAATTTCTTTAATTTTATCTTTTATCAAACTTAGAATATACTCCCTATGTTCTGCATTGTTTTCAAAGTCTAAATTATCAACATTTATTTTTAATATTGGAGAAATATTATACTGCTTAAAATAGTTACTATATTCTGAATTTAGTTTTTCCCAGTAGGCTCTTTCTACTATTTGCTCATAGTCACGTCCTCTTTTGGTAATTCTTCTCATAGCTCCATCAACGCTGATTTCCAAATAAATCATTAAAGTTGGAGGAGTAACGTGCTCAAGCATGTTTTCAAGTAATTCCTTATAAAGATTAAATTCCTCAACTGACATTTCACCATTGTCGCACAGCATTTTTGCAAAAATGGCATCACCATAAATACTCCTATCCATAACCACTTTTTTGTTTTTCATAGCATTTTTTATATGTGCAAATCTTCTGTTAAGAAAGAAAATTTGCAGGCTAAAACTATATCTTTTTCTGTCATGATAAAATTTATCTAATAAAGGGTTGTCCACTACTGGCTCAGGAAAGGCAGTATAACCTTCATTTTGAAGCAAATTCATTAAACTGGACTTACCAACGCCTACAACCCCGTCAACTACTATGGTTTGATTTTTATTCATATGTATCTCCTCCTTATGGTTATCAAATGATAAGTTTTTTCCAACATGACTTAAAATATCTGAGTAAAACACTTATATCACCTCTTCATTGTATGAACTGTTATATATTTACAATGTCTGTTAAATGATAACTTTTTTATTTACTTATCGTATATAATTATAAATAGTACTATAAACTAATAGTTCTTAACTATCAACTGCGAAAAATTAACTTTATTAAGGGCGGTGATTAAATGGATGAGGATTTAAAGCTTGTAGAGGAAATATTAAAAGGCAATATAGACAGCTTTAATATATTGGTAAATAAATATGAATTAATTGTGCTGAAATTTATTTATAATATGATAAAACATAAGGAAGCTGCTGAAGATATTACCCAAGAGGTTTTTATTACAATATATAATAAAATGTATTTATATAATAATAAATATAAATTTTCAAATTGGATGTTTCAAATTGCAAAAAATAAATGTATTGATTATATAAGAAAGTATAGAAGAACTTATGAATCAAATATTGAGGATCATATAAACCTTTCATCCAAAGAAACATCTCCTGAAGAAGCAATAGAATATAGAGAAACGAAGAACACTGTTGAAAAATTTATTAATTCACTGGAAACAACAGATAAAGTTATATTCATAATGAAATATACTAAGGAAAATATAACATTTGCAGATATAGCTGAAGCACTTAACATAAGCGAATCCAGTGTTAAAAGAAGATATTATAAAGCAAGGGATAAATTCAGAGAAGCAGAATTCTTTAAGGAGAAGAGGTGTAAGTTATGAATTGTACAATCTTTAATAGAAAATTAAATGATTATATAGAAGGCAATATAAACAATGATTTAGCATTGGCAATGGAAAATCATATGGAGCACTGCCAGAAATGCAGAAAAATATATAATGAGGAAATCAGTATGGATAAAATGTTTCGTACTGCATTAAGTACAGAGGGGATAAACTTTATAAGTTCCAGAACGGATATAATGAAAAGTATTGATCCGCAAAGGTATGCTGAAAATAAGAATAAACTTAAATTTCATTTTAAAAAATATATTGTACCATACCTTTCAACAGCGGCAGTGGTAATTATACTTATTATGATTCCAAATTATAATTTGGGAAAGAAAACATCAATTCTCAGCCAAAATAGCATTAAAAATAAAAGCGTAACAGCGGAACAAAAGACCAGCTTAAATACTAAAATGGATAATGAAAGAAGTACGGAATCAACCAGTTCACAAAAAAATGTGATCAGTAATGTTGCTGTACCTTTATTTGAGAAAAAATTTGAAGGCAGCTTCCCGGAAAATAATTTTCACACACCATGGAAAGCATCTTTAGACAATAAACTTTCAGCTTGTGTAGACGGAATTGGAAATAATGCGTCAGAGGAGGGTATAGGAACAATATTACTGAAGAATAACAGTAATAATGATGTTTGGAGACTTCAATTGAAAAATAATAGTGAGCAAAATAGCACTAAATTTATTGAATGGTATGATAATAATAATTTATTTGTTATAATTGGATATGGGCACGGAACTTTATCACCAGGAGGCAGTGTGTATTTATTAAATATTAATGATTTAAAAACCACTGCTATTTATGAGGAAGACTCAAATAAAAAGGATCAGATAATATCTGTGGACAAATCTATGAACAGAATTAATTTTAAAGTACTAATATATGATGACGATAATTATGTAAAGAGTCATACTGAAAATTGGTACATTTCCCCTTCCAATGCGGATTTTACTAAAGAAATAGTTATAAAAAATGAAAGTGGTCACATTGTTTGGACCAGTAATAAAAAATAATAATTGGGAGTGATGTAAATGACAAGAAAGGCATATTTAAAAAGAATAATAAGCACCTCTTTAATAATATCCCTAATAGTAACTTTAACAGCCTGCAGTAATAGTAAAAAAAGTGCAGAACTTTCAACTAATTCTAATTCAAATAAACAGCAGCAAACTGCGCCAGCAAATAATACTGAACAATCAAATAAAACTGAAAACAGTAATTCAAATACAACAAACAGTGAAGTTGTAGATCCAACTCTGCCTAAATTCAATAAAACAGAGGTAACCTCAAATCCAAAGTTTAGCACACCATGGAAAACTTATGGCACTGTACAGGCTTGTATAGAGGGTAAGGGAGAGACAGCAGCAGAGGAAGGAATAGGTAAGGTTATTGTTAAAGATGGCAGTGGAAAAGTATACAGCTATGAAATAGCTGACAATAAAAAGCAGAATTCTCCAAAGTATATTGCATGGTGGGATGATAAAAATTTATTAGTAGTAATAGGCCTAGGCTATGGTACGGTTTCACAGGGTGGAAGTCTATACAGCTTAAATATTGCAACGGGAAAAGTAAGCCTAGTGTATAAGGCAAATGATAAACAAAATGTTACAGCAGTAACAAAAGTTAAAAATAAAGATGGTAACTATGACTTATATATTAAAATGCTGGTTTTCGAGGATGATAATTTTACAAAATCACATTATGAGGAATTCACAAAACCATATTCAGAATTAACTATGTTTAAATAGTTAAGTTTAGTAAATACATTTTAATATCAATAAGGAGCCATAAAAATGGACAAAAGTACAAAGTATTATTTAAAGGCATTAAATAAATACAATGATGGTTATATAAACATGGCCTTTGAACTATGTAATAAAAGCATAGCATTAAATAATAGAAATAGTTCTGCATTAAATTTAAAAGGAATGCTATATTATTTAACTGGTAAATTAAGTGAAGCACAGGGAATTTGGCAGCTCAATTATAAAATGAATAAAAATGATATAGCCCGAAAATACTTACAGGATAGCAAAAATGATAAAGATATGGAAAACGGCTATAAGAGATCACTGGAACTGATTAAAGATTTAAGAATTGATGAAGCAAAAGAAATGCTTATAAAATGCTTGGACAGTGATTTTAACACTATCAATGTTAACAATGCTATTGCAAATTGCTATATTAAATTAGGAGAGTATGATAATGCATATAACCATGTGAATAAGACAGTATCAGTAGATAGAAAAAATGCTGGGGCCAGGCAGATTTTAAAGATATTAAAAAGTTTTGGGGGAATTAAAAAATCCACTGGCTATAATTACAAGAAAATAATTACTGCTGCCACATTAGTTATAGCGGCAGCAGTAATTATATATGCAGCATCAAGCCAGGGCTTTTTGAATAACAATAAAATCTCTAAAGAAAATAGCAAAAACACTAATAAAAAAACATCTATTGTAAACAATACAAATAAGCAGACTGAAACATCTACAGCTGAAATCAAGTCAACTGATACAAAAGATAAAGTAAATGCATTATTTCCATATGGTCAATTAGAAAATTCAATAAACAGCAGTGATTACAATATCATGTATGATATTTATCAGTCATGGAAGGATAAAGATTTAAGTATTAATAACAAAGTACTTTTAAATAATGCTTTAAATACTTTAAAAAAATATGGAACAGAAAGTTTCTATAATAATGGAAGTACATATTTAAAAAATAAGAAATATAAAGAAAGCATTAATGAATTTTCAAAGGCATACTCAGTTGGTAAAGAAAGTTATCTTTATCCTCATATTATTTATTTTCTGGCACTAAGTTACGAAGAAAGTAATGATATTGAAATGGCTTTAAAGTACTACACTATATATCATGAGACCTATAGAGGAGATTATGAGGAGACGGTATTATATAAATTATCCGTTATTTATAATGGTGTAGATAACACAAAGGGAAAGGGATATGCTGAACAATTAGTAAAAAATTATCCTAATTCCATATATAATAATTCAAATATAAAGCAAATTATAGATAATCAATAATTATTATCTATAAATAATCAAAACAAATATTGACCTTTTTATAAAAATGGAGTAAAATATAATTAATTAAATACCCATATGGGGTATAATGGAGGTATGAATATGGTAAATCAAGTAAATGATAATAATTTTCCTGTAGAAGTTATGAATGCAAATGAGACTGTTGTGGTTGATTTTTGGGCTCCATGGTGCGGACCTTGTAAAATGCTGTCACCAGTTTTAGATGAAATTTCAGGAGAACTAACAGGAAAAGCTAAGTTTGTAAAAGTGAATGTTGATGAAAACCCTGTTATTTCATCACAATTTAGAATAGCAAGTATACCAACTGTTATGGTATTTAAAGGTGGTAAAGTTGTTGATACAATGGTAGGCTTTAGACCAAAGCAATCAATAAAATCATTAATAGAAAATCATATTTAGTTATAAATGTAGGAGATGTATTATCTGTGCGATACGATATTGCTATTGTTGGAAGTGGTCCAGCTGGAATTTCAGCAGCCATAAATGCTAAAATTAGAAATAAAAATGTAATAGTTTTTGGATACAAATATTTAAGCAATAAATTAATCAAGGCTCCAGAAGTTAATAATTATTTAGGATTTTATGGACTTACTGGTGAGGAACTAAAGGCCAAATTCACAAATCATATTAATTCAATGAACATTGATATTAATGAAGAAAGAATTACTGCAATCTACGCTATGGGAGAGTATTTTTCACTTATGGCAAATGATAAAATGTTTGAAGCTGCAACAGTAATTTTGGCTACTGGTATGGAGTATGGAAAGCCTTTAAAGGGTGAAGAAAAATTCCTTGGAAAAGGTGTTGGATATTGCGCAACCTGTGATGCACCTCTTTACAGAAATAAGCCGGTTACAATTATCGCTTATACAAAGGAAGCCGAAGAAGAAGCAAACTATGTAAGTGAATTAGCATCAAAATTATATTATGTTCCATTATACAAAAGCGAATATAAGATTAACCCTTCCGTAGAAATAGTAAAGGATATTCCACTTGAAATTCAGGGAGAAGATAGAGTTAATAAATTATTGCTAAGAAACAGCGAAATACAAACTGATGGTATATTTGTATTAAAAGATAGTATATCCCCGGCTCAATTGGTTCCAGGTCTGGATATGGAGAATGATCATATAAAAGCGGCTAGGGACATGAGCACAAATATACAGGGATGCTTTGCAGCTGGAGACTGCACTGGAAAGCCATATCAATATATGAAGGCATGTGGTGAGGGTCAGGTTGCAGCCTTGAGTGCAGTAGCATATTTAGACTCAATAAAATAGTTAATAGATAAAAGTAAAAAAATACTAAAGCAATTAAGCTTTAGTATTTTTTATGCTACTTTGATACAAAGAATACGTGATTGCCTATAGTTTTTATATTATCCTTTTTTACATTTTTCATCCATGAAGATGTAGCAATTTTAGGATTATAAAAAAATACTGCCTTTTCGGTAGGATCGCTACCCTTTAGTGCATCTAAAACAGCTTGATAGCTGCTCTCGTCAGGTACCACAGTTATTTTCCCATTACTAACACAGGAAAACGCTCTTTTTTGAGTTATTACACCACTTATAGTTTTAGGAAACTTTGGGTCTTTTACTCTGTTTAAAATAACTGAAGCAACTGCTACTTTCCCTGCATAGGGCTCTGATCTGCTTTCAGCGTATACTACTTGTGCCATTAGATAAATATCATCATCTGTAATGTAAATATCTCTACTCCCATTGTTAAATACTTGAACAACATCATATTCCTGATTAAATAAGTCATTTTCAGCATTTTCATCATAAGAAGCGCTTGAAGCGATTCACCCCAAAAAACTGGTTTCCCCGCGTTTATTTAAAAACTTAGGCTATTGATTATTATTTCACCTTTTTTAAAAAAAATACATAATTTTAAAAAAAAGAGGAACCTAAAATTTAAGTTCCTCATAGTATTATTTCATATTTTTAGTTTTAAATTCATTGTATAGATTGTAGAAGTCTTCAAGATTATCATTTACTGTGGAATATTTATCTTTTGAAAAAGCATAATTTGCTTCAATTGAAGAATTACTAACATCGGCAGATTTCAGCTGTGAGTTTTCGTAATTTACTGCTTTATATATGCTGTCTAAATAAGCAGAATAGCTATCCAATGTTTTCTTTAATGCTTTATACAGATTAACTCCCTTAGATGGTACAATAATATTAGAAAGTTTACCCTTTAATGCCTGATAAGTAGTTGTATTTTTACTGATGGTAAAAAGCAAATCATTAAATTTCTTACTTTTTCTAGAGGCTTCAATCTGGGAATTATAATCCGTTTTAAGAGAAATAAAATCATTTAAAATGCTGTCTACACTGTTTATAAAATCGGAATTTTGACCATCAGTAATGGTTTTATCTTTATTTAATCGTATAAGTTCGGAAGTATAAAAAATAGAATTATTAACAAATTTTAAAGTTGAAGAAGATAAAGAAACAGACAATTTTTTTGTTTCAAATAAAGAGTAGGACTCAATACATTTATCTCTGTAACTTTTTAAATTTTCTAATGACTTTTCAATGTCTTTGCTGCCAGGATTAGAAATTATTGAAATAATTTGTTTGTAAATGAGAATATTGTTATTTACCCCGTCTATTAAGCTGGAATGAACTTTATAGTATTTTTCTGTAGGGTTAATAGCTTGAATACCACTTTTTACTTCTATGAGAGAATCAATCTTTGAAGGTAAATCCTTCTTTGATTTGTTGCTGTCTATGGTTTGTTGTTTTATAAGGGATGCGGTGGAATTGTTAATTTCATTTATTTTATCCGTATAATATTTAATCTGCTTATCATATTCACTATATGATTTGGATACAATAAAATAGTATGTCCCATAAAAAACCATAATGAAAGCTGCTATAACACCAATTACAATTGAAGTAATTTTTACTATTTTCTTAGCTTTTGGCTTCATTTAATCTCCCCCTATTGTTAACTGCATATTACATATTAACCATATTATATAATATATTATATATTCTTTCAAAATTCATATTAGAACTTTATATCTGGTTATAAATAATTATTATAATTATCCGAAAATTACAAATATAGGCCTTTTATTCCATGCAAAAAAATATTAACAAATGTTAAAATAAACGAATTATTGATATAAACGTAATTAAATAGTGTATAATTAATATTAGTACTAATTTATAAGGGGTGAATTCTGTGCAGATTATTGATATCATAATTAATTCAGTTAAGCATATTGATGTATGGTCAGTTTTAGATATTTTAGCGGTGTCGTACATTTTTTATAAATCATATATGTTAATTAAAGAGACCAGAGCTGAACAGCTGTTAAAAGGTTTAGTCCTTATATTTATATTAATACCAATTAGCTCATTACTGCATCTAACCATGCTAAATTGGATTCTTTCCAAAACCATTACCATTGGTGTTTTATCATTCATCATTATTTTCCAGCCGGAAATTAGAAGAGCATTGGAGCATCTTGGAAGAAGCGCATTCAATGATAAGCACATTTTAGAAGATGAAAGTGTCATGGAAGAAGTTGTAGAAGAAATTACAGGTGCTGTAGAAAATTTATCTGAAACAAAGACCGGTGCACTTATAGTTGTTGAACAGATGACAGGATTAGGTGAAATTATAAATACAGGTACTAAGCTTGATGCTTTAGTATCTTCTGCTTTGCTTGAAAATATATTTGTAGTAAATACCCCGCTGCACGATGGTGCAACCATTATAAGAAATAGTAGAATTATTTCATCAGGGTGTTTTCTGCCATTAACAAGCAATAATGATTTAAATAAAAAATTAGGAACCAGACATAGAGCAGCTATTGGTCTTTCAGAAACCTCTGATGCCCTTGTAATAGTTGTGTCTGAAGAAACTGGAACGATATCTTTGGCGGTTAACGGAAGTTTAACTAGTAATTATGATAAGAGTAAGTTGAAGAATATTTTAATTAGAATAATTAAAAAGAGACAACTTAAAAAGTTAACCTTTAGGGAGCAGGTGATGGCATGGACGAAAAAATTAAAAGGAACCAAATAATAATTCGAATATGCTGCATCATTGCAGCTTTTGGACTTTGGCTTTACATTAACGGCATAGAAAATCCTATAAGGGAAAACATCATTTCTGTGCCAGTGGAAATAGTAAATAAGGATACACTTACAGATTCAAAGTTAGCATTAATTGATGATCAGTCTTCTAATATTAATTTAACTATAAGCGGAGCTACTTCAGATGTATATTCCGTCAAACCCTCAAGTTTTAAACTAAGGGTAGATTTAAGCGGGTATGCTATAAAAAAAGGAGAAAATACTATACCTGTTCAATTAGTGCAGCAGCCCGATAATATAAAGATAGTAAATACTGAAAGACTTTGGATAAAAATAAATGTAGATGAGTATGCAAAAAAGAAAGTCCCAGTTAAAATAAATGTAGAAGGTAAAACTAAAACTGGTTTTTATCAGCTGCAGCCTAAATTGAATTTAAGTCAAATTGAAATCAGCGGACCTTTAAAGTATGTGAGTCAAGTCACAAGCCTTTTAGGAAAGCTGCAGGTGGATAATTTATCTAAGGATTTTACCAGTAATGTGATTTTAAATGCTGTGGATAATTCAGATAAGAAAGTTGAATTCGTAAATTTTCAACCATCCATTGTTGAGGTAATGGTGCCTATAAAAAAAGTTAAAACAGTAGGCATAAATGTGAAAACTAAGGGCAATTTAAATAATGGATTGGTTTTAAAGGGATTTGATACAACTCCTGATAAAATTGATATTGCAGGAGATGATAAGGTTTTAGACAGCATACAGTCAATAGATACTGAACCAGTTGACTTGTCTAAGGTAAATGGAAGCGATGATACAGATGTTAAGCTGGTGATACCTCAGGGTGTATCATTAGTAAATAATAATGGATATATAAAGGTTAAAGTTACAAGCGAAAAAATATCTCAGAAAACTTTATCAGTGAATGTAATCACTAAAAATTTAAAGGATGGATACGATGCAGTATTAAATACTAAACAGGTTTCCGTAACAGTTATGGCAGCGGACAGCATTATAAACAATTTAAACAGCACAGATATTACTGCTGCAGTGGATTTGAATAACTTAGGTGAAGGAGATCATAATATTGCTGTAGACATTACATTGCCTCAGGGTTTCACAAAGGCATCTGTGGTTCCAGCTTCACTGCAGGTAAGTATAAAGAAAAAAATACTGGAGGGTAAAAATGGCAATTAGAGTTAGCAATATAATTTTAGATATTGATGAAGATATAAGTTTATTAAGAAAAAAAGCTTCACAAAAGCTTAAGATAAAGGATGAGTATATAAAAAACTTTAAAATACTTAGAGAGTCTATAGATGCCAGGAGAAAGAATACAATTAAATTTAATTATATTGTAGAACTAAGCTGCGAAAACGAAGGGAAAATTGTTGCTAGGCTCAATGACAATAATATTAAACTGGAAGAGGATAAATATGATGGCAGCTTTCAGTTTGGAACAGAGAGACTTAACAGCAGACCAGTGATAGTAGGCATGGGACCGGCAGGAATGTTTGCCGGTCTTTTAATGGCACAAAAAGGTTTTAAGCCTTTAATTATTGAAAGAGGAGAGGATGTGGAAAGCAGAACCGAATCCGTAGAAGAATTCTGGAATACTGGAAGATTAAATCTAGAGTCCAATGTTCAATTTGGAGAAGGGGGAGCTGGTACTTTTTCCGATGGTAAGTTAACTACAAGAATTAAAGATGCAAGATGTGACTATGTACTTGAACAGTTTGTTAGATTTGGTGCCCCAGAAGAAATAATATATAATGGCAAGCCTCATATAGGTACTGATATATTAAAAGGAGTAGTAAAAAATATAAGAGAAGAAATTAAAAAACTAGGCGGTGAAATCAGATTTAACAGTAAACTTCAGGATGTAATAATAAAAGATAGAAAAATTAAAAGCATAATAGTAAACGGAGAAGAAATGCCTTGTGAAGTATTAATTTTAGCCATTGGTCATAGCTCCAGAGATACTTACGAAATGCTCAGCAGAAATGGAGTATTTTTAACCGCAAAACCATTTGCTATGGGAGTTAGATGTGAGCACAGCCAAAGATTAATAAATGAAAATCAATATGGAGCATACGCTTCGCATCCTAGGCTAAAGGCAGCAGATTATAGACTAACTTATACCAGCAGAAAAACTGGAAGAGGTGTATACAGCTTTTGTATGTGTCCTGGAGGAGAAGTTGTAGCTGCTTCTTCGGAGGAAAATAGGTTAGCTATTAATGGCATGAGTAATTATAAAAGGAATAAGGAAAATGCTAATTCAGCAATAGTTGTAACAGTAGGACCGGATGATTTTCAAGGGAATAACCCTCTCAGCGGCATGGAATTTCAAAGACATTATGAAAGCCTGGCCTATAAATTAGGGGGAGGTCAATATACTGCGCCAATTCAGCTTATTGAGGATTTTTTAAATGATGAGGTAAGTAAAAAAATAGGCAGTATAAAACCAAGTTATAAACCTGGCTATGAATTTAGGGATTTAAAACAATGTTTACCATCTTACGTAATAGAAACATTAAAAGAAGGGTTAGGTCAGTTTGATAAAAAAATAACCGGGTTTGCCTCAAGTAATGGTGTTTTAACTGGTATAGAAACCAGGACTTCAGCTCCGGTTAGAATAGAGAGAAATGATAAATTAGAAAGTATTTCAGCAGAAGGATTATATCCATGCGGTGAAGGAGCTGGCTTTGCAGGAGGAATTATGTCTGCTGCAGTGGATGGGCTAAAAGTTTCTGAAAATATTATGAAACAATATAAAATATAATATTAAATTTTCTGAAAAATAAAGCTTTTGTGATTTTATTTGTTAAAATATAAACTATGGGGTGTATGTTTATGAACAAAAGGGAATTAATATTAGCTATAAATCCTGGCTCCACATCTACAAAAATTTCTTTATTTAAAGAAGAAAAGTGTATTGTAAGTGAAAATCTATCCCATGACATAGAAGAAATAAATAAGTATGAAACTATTTATGACCAAAGGGATATGAGAAGAAATGTAATTTTAAACTGGCTCAATGATAATAAAATTAAATTAGAGCAAATAGCTGTAGTGGTCGGAAGAGGAGGACTCTTGAGGCCAATGCCCGGGGGAACCTATAAGGTAACAGATAAGATGCTTGAAGATTTAAAAATTGGTTACCAGGGTCAGCATGCATCAAACTTAGGAGGAATAATTGCTAAGGACATAGCAATTATGGCTAAGGTAGATGCCTTTATAGTGGATCCTGTATCAGTAGATGAATATCAGGACCAGACAAGGATTTCAGGGCTTCCGGATATTCCAAGAAGATCCCTGGTACATGCACTTAACATTAAAGCAGTAATAAGGAGAACTTGTTTAAAACTAGGTAAGGACTTTTATAACAGTTCCTATGTAGTAGCTCATATAGGAGGAGGGATTTCAGTATCCCCAGTGAGAAATGGAAGAATATTGGACGCAAATAATGCCAATGAAGAAGGACCTTTTTCACCGGAGAGAGCTGGAGGATTGCCTGCTCTTGAAGTAGTAAAAATGGCCTTCAGCGGAAAATATACTTATAATGAACTTAAGAGAAAGATTCACAACCAGAGTGGATTTATGGGATACCTTGGAACCAATGATGGAAGAGTAGTGGATAAATTAATTGATAATGGGAATAAAAAGGCAGAATTAATTTTAAAGGCTATGGCATATCAATTGGCTAAAGAAATTGGAGCAATGGCAGCAGTATTATGCGGCAATGTAGACGCAATAATATTAACTGGCGGTATGGCCTACAACAACAGGCTTACAAAATGGATATCAGATAGGATTAGTTTTATAGCGCCCGTTGAAATAGTGCCAGGAGAAGACGAAATGCTAGCATTAGCACAGGGGGCTTTAAGAATAATAAAATTTGAAGAAAAATATAAAGTATACGAGGAAGAGGTGCAAATCAATGATTAAAAATTTTCAGGAGTTATTAAAAAAAGCCAGCGAACAGCCCACAAAAAAAGTAGCAGTAGCAGTTGCTGAAGATAAACCAGTGCTTGAAGCTGTTAAAGATGCAAAGGAAAAAGGAATTGCAGATGCAGTGTTAGTTGGAAATGTGGACAAGATAAAGACAATTGCAGAGGAAATTAACATGGACCTTTCTAAGTTTGAACTGGTAGATGAAAAGAACACGAAAAAGGCTGCATTAAAAGCAGTAGAATTAGTATCAACAGGTAAAGCTGATATGGTAATGAAAGGTCTAGTGGATACAGCTAATTTCTTAAGAGCAGTATTAAACAAAGAAGTAGGATTAAGAACAGGAAAGTTAATGTCTCATGTAGCAGTATTTGAGATCCCTAAATTTGATAGATTAATATTTTTAACTGATGTGGCATTTAATATGTATCCAGAATTAAAAGACAAAGTTGATATAATAGCAAATGCAGTAACTGTAGCACATGCGGTTGGTATAGAAATGCCTAAAGTTGCGCCAATATGTGCAGTTGAGGTGATTAACCCAGCAATGCAGCCTACCTTAGATGCAGCGGCATTATCAAAAATGAGTGACAGAGGACAAATCAAGGGTTGTGTCATTGATGGACCATTAGCTTTAGATAATGCGTTATCTGAAGAAGCTGCTGCCCATAAGAAAGTAACAGGACCTGTAGCTGGAAAGGCAGATATACTCTTGTTGCCAAATATAGATTCAGGTAACATAATGTATAAAACATTAACATATACATCAGATTCAAAAAATGGAGGAATATTAGTAGGAACAGCTGCACCTGTAGTTTTAACTTCAAGAAATGACAGCCATGAAACTAAAATGAATTCAATTGCATTGGCTGCTTTAGTTGCAGAACAGTTGAGAAAATAACAATATATTATTGAAAATTGTAGGAGGGAAAAAATGTCATACGAATTATTGATTATTAACCCTGGTTCTACTTCAACTAAAATTGGAGTATATGAAGATGAAACTCAAATATTAGAGGAAACTCTAAGACATTCCTCAGAGGAAATAGGAAAATATGAGACTATATACGATCAATTCGAATTTAGGCAGGAAGTAATACTAAACGTGCTGAAGCAAAAAAACTTTGATATTAATACATTAGATGCTGTTGTAGGAAGAGGCGGATTATTAAAACCAATATCCAGCGGTACATATAGAGTAAATGATGCTATGCTTCAGGATTTAAAGATAGGCTTCCAGGGACAGCACGCATCAAATTTAGGTGGAATTATTGCTAACAATATTGCAAATTCCTTACATATTCCAGCTTTTATAGTTGACCCAGTAGTTGTTGATGAACTACAGGAAGTAGCAACAATTTCAGGAATGCCTGAACTGCCAAGAAGATGTATATTCCACGCATTAAATCAAAAGGCAGTGGCAAAAAAATATGCCAAGGAAAACGGGAAAAAATATTCAGACCTGAACTTAATAGTAACCCATATGGGCGGAGGAGTTTCAGTTGGCGCTCATAAGGCTGGAAAAGTTATAGATACAAATAATGCATTAATAGGAGAAGGACCATTTTCTCCAGAAAGAACAGGAGAGCTTCCAGTTGGAGATTTAATAAAATTATGCTTTAGCGGAAAGTATACCGAAAAGGAATTGATGAAAAAAATAAATGGAAAGGGCGGTATAGTTGCTTATCTAAATACCAATGACTTTAGAGATGTAACCTCAGCAGTTGAAAAAGGGGATAAAAAAGCTAAATTAATATATGATGCCTTTATATATCAAATTGGTAAAGAAATAGGTAAATGTGCAGCAGTATTATGCGGAAAAGTAGACAGAATTATTTTGACAGGCGGAATAGCTTACAGCAAACA
>JAQSXU010000161.1 GCA_029256485.1 Clostridiaceae bacterium | reverse complement strand
TTCCCGAAGGTACAGCTTGGCAGTGCTTCTTTCAGCTTTGAAATATAGTTTTCATCATGAAAATGTATGGAATAATGCTTTTTTGCTGCTGAAACTGCTACATAGCCGTCATACATTTTAACCCCAGCCCACCACATTGGCATTGCAAAACTAATTTTAGGAACGATCTGAGGAAATTCAGTTTTCATAAAATTTACAAAATCAGAAATGTACTTTTTTGAATTTTCATCTAAACTATTGATATATTCATTAATTGATACAACACTCATTATCTTTTCCTCCGCATAATATAAATAATCTTTTGTTAATTACAAAAGCATATATAGTTATATGCTACATTCCCCTAAAATAATTAGATATTGGTACATCATCCACCTTTAAAATTTTACCTTTATTTCTATTAAAGTAGTTCTCTCTGTACAATATATAAATTTGTTTATCATTTGTCATAAACTCGTATTGATCTTTTGTACATTCTAATATATTTTCTTTATTCTGCTGTTTAAAGGAAACATACAAATAGTTATCCTTTTCGTATTTCTCTATTTTAAGTCCTTCTCTCCCATCAAGGCTCCCTTGGATTATCCTGTTTCTTGGATATAGTACATCTGTACACATAAATATAATCCCAATAGTAATCAATAAAGCTGCAATTGTTATTAATACTCTTTTACCTCTTACTGTCAAAAGAGCACCTCCTAAAAAAGATTAATAAAAAATGTGTTACTGCTTTTATACCATTTCTATATAGAAAGTAAATATCTAATCACATTGAGCTGTCCCATAAGTCCTTGAAAATTGGATCTTTTGTGACAGTTCAATGTGAAGATATTTATTACTTTCTATATAGTTACCTTATAAAAAAATTATAGCATGTTATTCTGCATAATTAAACATATCTTCTAAAATATACATTCAGCTAAACACCCTGAGTCAAAAAGTTAAAGAGCTTAGACTCAAATTTGCCTAAGCTCTTATTATTTACTTTTGTCTTATCATAGCTTTATTAAACTTCATGTATTTTTTATTTAGTTGGGATATTAAATGTTATATATCCGCCTAGAGAACTGTCGAAATAACTTTCTGACAGCACTAATTTAGTTGTTGGATTATTTACCCCTACAAAAGTTTCAGCAGTACAAAAATCACCAACATTATATAATTCTTTTGGATAATTTATTATATTGCCTGGATATACCTCTCCTGCTTCTCCGGTGCTATCTGTAACACCATCGAAATCACCTATATATAATCCCATAATTGTTGTAGACCCTTTTGATAATAGCTTATAAGTATAAGTAATTTTGTATACTTCTGCTGGAGTTGTATCCCAATATTCATTTCTTTCATCTGTAATCTCAACACTATTTACAGTTAATTCATAGGTTCCCCAAAGACTATCCTGTATTACAGCTGTTTCGCCTACATTATAAACTGTCTTTATTCTTCTTGGTTTTCCATCCCATACTCCATTAGCATTAACATAATATCCATCTGGAGTTACTGTGTTAACCAACATGGCTCCACTATCCCCTAAGTAGTAATTTCCAACCCATTTATTAGCTGCCATATCACCACTTGGATTCAGGTAATACCAAAGACCGCTAACCTGTTTCCAGCCTGTAGCCATGGAACCATCAGTATTAAAATAATACCACTTGTCTCCATCTAACTGCCAGCCTGTTTTCTTATTTTCAATAGGTGGTGTAACTACAGTTGATCCTTTTGGTTTTCCATCCCAGGCTCCGCTGGCATCAACATAATATCCATCTGGAGTTACTGTACTAACAGCCATTGCTCCACTGGCTCCTAAGTAGTAATTTCCCACCCATTTGTTAGCTGCCATATCACCACTTGGATTTAAATAATACCAATAACCGCTAACCTGTTTCCACCCTGCAGCCATTGAACCATCAGTATTTAGATAATACCACTTTACTCCATCTAACTGCCAGCCTGTTTTTAAATTACCATTGATATAATAGTTCCATGTTGTACCATTTTTTAACCAGCCATTGACACCACTTGCTTTTACTGCGTTTTGAGAAAAACCCAAACTGCCAATTGTAATAAAGGTACTTAATAAAATTGCTGCAAACTTTTTCTTAAACAAATATCTTACCTCCAAAAATTATTTGATATATTATTACATTTCTATACTTTGAATTAACTTTATTTATTTGCTATATATTCTAGATTAATTTTATAAGGTTTTTAGAAATAGGTATTTAGTTAACTTGTCCATAAATTCATAAGAATAATAGGCTTGTATAAATAAGAAAAATGTTTGTTTAGAAATGTTCTATCACTGTTACATCAAGGCGCTGCAATTGTAAGTATATCAAATTTAATATAAAGAATAAATATTAAAACATTTCCAATTACTTATTGTTCAATTTTTAAAGAACAGCGTTAATATTTTTAATATCAATCATCTCCATATTGCTTTTCATAGGCAAGATCAATACCCGTACACTCTTTAAAATTGGCAAGTGCGCTGGGAAGAAAGCGCGTGAGGTCAAGTTGGGGGTTCGATGCTATTGCAACGCTGCCGGGGATTTTCGCAGCGGTTAACAAGCCCGATGCGCCTCCTGATGAGTTCGTAAGAAGTGAAGTGTACATAATAATTCCAAAAGATAAACCGCCCTTTTTAATAATTTTTGAATATAAAAATAAACCATCCTACTTAAAATTTCATGGAAATATTGAGAGCTTGTTCAAGGCTTTAGATTTTAAATTAATAAATTAAGACTCCAAAAATAGCATCATCCTCATTGCGTGGTGATGCTATTTATACTTTTATTTCATAACCTGTTCAATAAGGCTTTTAAATCACATTGATGACACCTTTTCTAATTAATATTCTATTGCTGCATATTAGGAATAACTACTTCCTTTATATATCCTAAAGGGCTACGATTTAGTTCACGCCTTTTTTCAATATCATCTGGGATTTCTTTACCATGTACAAAATATCTTACATCATCATAATAAGTATCCTTACGAGGTATCTTTTGCCAATTAATTTCAGCAATTATAATACCATTATTACCACAGTATTTTACCAGGTCCTTTATTACTAAATCCCTAGTATTTTGTAATATTTCTATGGATTTTTCCTCAGTAACATTTGTATAAATAACAAACCGAATGATATAATTGGGATTGTTTTCAAATAGAGTTTTAGCAGTTATTTCATTTAACTTTATACCCGCTCCAGGCTTGGTAATTTGTTTAAAATATTCTTCTTTTTTTACAGGGTCAATTGCATTGTCTAACAAGAAAAAAGTTGATGTTTGAGATGAATTTTGTCTATAGTCCGTGCCTATTTCATCTTCCTTGAAATACTTTTTTAATATCTCATTTTCAAGTTCTGAATCCACAACATCTTCAGCATGTTTATTTATCCAAGAACCAAAAGTTTTTTCGTTATTTGAAGTTCCAGTAAAGTTATCCAAATACAATTCTCGCTTCTTATTATCCGAACTGGAATATTCTATCTTCCACGAATTAAATTTGGTTGAAAAGGCCCCGCCAAATCCAGCGGATTTACCTTGTTTTTCAGATAGAACCTTCCAATCTCCTAAAGAATAATCTAAATAATCACCATATTTACTTACATAGTCTGAATCTTTTGAGTTGCTGCATCCAAATAACAATGTTAAGAATACTATAAAAATAAACAATATAACCAATGAAAGTTTTTTCATTTTATTTCCTCTTTCCATGGTTCCATAATTATTGGTCACGGAGGCTCCTTCTCAATACTTCTAACACCGCCAGGATTTCAATACATCATAGGGACAATTGTTTTGACCTGGTGGGAAGAAAAAGCATAATCAAAATTAAATTGCCATTAGGCATTAGAGTTATTTATATGTTTTATTTTGTATTAAAACATACCATTTTCATTAGGGGAATTCTCAGGTACCTCTTGAGATATATCCCACATTTCAGCAATTTTTTCCCCCTCAAAACGGTACATATGTACTATGCCTGCCTCTTTATCCCCAGTTATTTGAACATGGACAAGCATTGTAACGTATGGTGGTTCTGCAACCGTCAATTTTATAGTTAACTTTTTGTTTGGAAATACTTTATTATTTTCCATCATTCCTTCTAAAAGTGATTCTCTATCACCACTATAAAATCCATTATGGTGTTTAAAATTAGGTAATGTATATAAATCATAAACCTCACGAACTTTATCTGTTACAACTCCTTGAAGAAAAGCCTCTGCTATATCTTTTTGTTTATTTATCATAATTTCCTCCTATATTGGTAAATTTTTTAATTATTTATTTTAATAAAAATCACATTTTTTCTCCATTTTTAACCTATATATTAATATTCATATATCTTTGTGTCCATGGACAATCAGCTAAGTGTTTTAGGCATGTATCATATCAGCCAAAATATATTCTATTTATCCACTGATTATCTAATACTTTATCAATAAAAACCACTGTTATTTCCGGGTCAAACTGCTTTCCGCTAAGCCTTTTAAATTCATTTACCGCATCTTCTTTACTCATTCTATTTTTATAAGATCTATATCCTGCTATAGTATCAAGGGCATCTGCAATACATAATATCCTTGCATAAAGTGGAATTTCTTCTCCTTTTAATCCCTTTGGATAACCTAGACCATCATATCTTTCATGATGGGTAAGGATGGAATCTGCTAAAAATGACAGGTCTGGTGAAGATAGTGCAATATGATAGCCAACTTCTGAATGTCTCTTAATCTCAGCCCATTCTTCACTAGTTAAAGAACCAGCCTTATTCAACACATTTTCATTTATTATAACCTTGCCAATGTCATGAATATCACCTAGTATTTCCAACTCAGACAGCTCTTTTTTTGACATATCAAGTGCTTCACCAATAAGAGTACATACTTTACTTACATTTTTAGCATGATGTGCATCTTGTAAACTCTTCTCCCGTAAGGTTTGAGCAATTACTTTTAAGGTCTTACTCTTTTGGCTTTTACTTTCTATCATCTTTATTCTATACATTATCTCTTCACTGGAATTTATAGTTTTCATGATGTCTTCTTTCATATTATTTTTAGTTGAGTATCCAAGTGATATGGATAAATCTATAGAACCTATTTTTTTGTTTTCGCATTCTAATTTTATTCTTTCACTAATCCTTTGAACCTGCTCTTCATTTGTCTTAGGCAGTAATATAATAAACTCGTCTCCACCCCACCTTACTATTAAATCATTTTCTCTGCAGGATTTTTTCATCACTCTGGCAGCATTAACAAGAAGTTCATCCCCTAATAAGTGTCCAAAGGCATCATTGGTTAACTTTAGGCCATTTACATCACCCATTATGACAGAAATAGGCAGGTTTTCTATTTTATTAATATCTTTTATCTCTTTAGTAAAAAAAGTTCTGTTATATGCTCCAGTTAAACTATCATGATAAGTAATATAATCAATTTCATTTTGCTTTTCCACCTTATCAGTTACATCTAAAAAGCTCAATACAGTTCCATCTATACATTGATTTTGATTTTTAATGGGATATATATTATATATCAGATTTATATTATGAGAGTTATTATTTTCATTATAATTAATTAAAATTTCTTTGTCTTTAATAATGTTCCCTGTGTTTATAACACTAAGTATTTTATTATTTATCTCTTTTATGCTTTCTTCATTGCAGTTCTTCAAAATACTATAGATATTTTCTTTCAATGTATTTTCTTTTTTCAGTCTCGAATATTTTTCTGCAGCTTCATTTATCATGGTAATATTACCATCTGAATCAGTAGCTAAAAGTCCTTCTTCTAAAGAAGACAAAATACTTTTATATAAATTTCTTTCTTTTAACTCCTGTGTTATATCTATAAAAAAAGTTATGAAATACCCTGCAGCTGGTGAAAATACTTTTACTTTATACCATTTTTCCAGATCCTCTATACACTGTTCAAATTCTCTTTCGCCGCCATTTATTGCAATACTTCCATAATAATTTATCCAATCAAATTTATATGATTTGATGTTTGGTAATAAATCAGTGGCTTTCTTCCCAATAATATTTTCCTTTTTTAGTCCTGTAAAATTTTCAAAAGCATCATTTACTTCTACATATTCATAATCAACAGCATTACCATCATCATTTAAAATTATTTTGTGCATTGCATACGCAAAGGGTAATTTTTCTAATACAGATTGCTCTATGTTTTTTTCCATGTTACTCTCCTCTCCTTCCATACCCTGCTATTAATTTCATTCAATTTAGATATAATTCAAATTGTTTTACTAAATTTCAACATATTATTTAAACCATTATATTACATTGATTTTAGGTAGACAAGATAGGAGACTATTAAAAAATAGAATATTCAGAAATTTATTTTTCTGTGCACATAGAAACTATATTACCTAATGACTATAAAAATAATAGACAAACCGAAATTAAGTTTGAAGAAACAGTATGTGATGTAAGGCTTGTATTACTGAGTATTGCTGCAATTGAGATTGTCAATATATATGCTGATATTGTTAATATGTATTTTATTGTAGATAATTCATATAAATAATCATGTACTTTTCTTAAAAAATTCATGTTATAATCACCTTTATCATTTAATTCCTTTGCATAAATGATTTAGCAATTCCTCCAATTAATAATATAATACCTACAATAAATGGCATTGCATTAGATGTTATAGAATAAATGCTAAAGTTTTTTGCTAAATTATATATAGGCTGTTTTTCAAAATCATTGGATTTATCATGATTTTCTTTATCACTCATAAATATAATTTCACCTTCTTTTAATTTTTTAAATAATCTATAATACTATCTATATTCTTTCTCATTGTGTAATCAACTGGCTTGTCATATATAGCAAGCATACCTATTTCATCAGATGTTAATTCCTCTTTCTTTTTACTTTTCATTTTCCATTTAAGTAATGTCATAAGAAATTTATCAAAAGGGTTCAGTTTACTATAATTAAAGCCGCCTCTTAAATAAAAGAACTTAATATATTTTTGCTGCTCTGGAGTAAAGTTTTTATTTTTAACTTCATTTATTACATCTTCTCTTGATGGCGATGCTCCTGTTGCGAAAACCACTATGTTTTTATCTTTAATTTTATCAATGTTTTGTGTGATTAATTTTACTCCGGTAATACCTACTGCGTACAAGCTGCCGCCATAAATTATAGTATCATATGCATCCAGCATATTGATATTTACCTTTGACGCATCAAAGATATCCGCTGATAAATCTTCAGCAATCCATTCTGCATATTTCTTTGTAAAACCAGTTTTTGACTTATAAATTACTACTGTTTTCATTATTTACCT
>JAQSXU010000160.1 GCA_029256485.1 Clostridiaceae bacterium | reverse complement strand
GAACATTTACTTCTTTTTCCCTTTCCATTCAACCTTCCTCCATTCTAGCTGTACAGATTTTAAAGCTTTATGTTTTATAAAATCATCTATCATCAATATAAACATTTGATAATCCATCATTTATTTCTTTTACTATTTTAGCAAGGATAGTTATTATCTTTGAATATGGTATCCTAGTTGGTCCAATAACGCCTATAGAACCCAATGGTCTATCCCCTAAACTATAGATTGCCGATATTACACTGCATTCCTTTGCATCCTCTACATAGTTTTCTTCTCCAATTTTAACGGTAATTTTTGAATTAGAACTAAGTAAACCGCTTACTTTAACTTTATCCTCAAGCATAGAAAGAAAATCCTTTGCTTTTGCAATATCATTGTACTCTGGGTAATTAAAGATATTTGTTGTACCTTCCATATATATCTCTGATTTATCTGAATTGCTTAAGCTTTCATATAATGCAGGTATTATAGAATTAAAAATATCCTCATATCCTGCAAAATCATTTTTCAAATTATTAATTACCTCTAAATTTATTTGTTCTATAGATAGATTCTTTAATCTGCTATTCAAAAAATTGTTAAACTTAAGTAATTTATCTGCACTTATTTCCTTTGAAATTTTTATTATATTGTTTTTTATAATACTACTGTCAGTTACTATCAATAACAGTACGTTATAGTTGTCCAAACTTATTAACTGTATGGATTTTATATAGCTTTTTCCTATAGAAGGAGCTTTAACAATACAAGTTAACTTTGTTAATTCAGATAATAACATGGTAGCCTGTTTAATCATTTTATCAGCTTCATAAAGTGCTGCATCTAAAACATGGCTCTTAATTAAAAGCTCTTCCTGAGGTGACAATTCCTGAATATGCATTAATTTATCAACATAAAGTCTATATCCTCTATCAGAAGGCTTTCTACCAGAAGAGCTGTGCAGCTGTTCCAAGTATCCCATGTCCTCTAAATCTGCCATTTCATTTCTTATAGTTGCAGAGCTTATACCAAGATTATATTTTTTTGCTATGGTTCTGGATCCAACTGGTTCAGCTGTATTAATGTAATCATTAATAATGGCTTGAAGTATTTTAATTTTTCTTTCATCCATTTCCATACTATCACCTCTTTATTAGCACTCATCTCCGTTGAGTGCTAATTACTATGATTAAAAAATATCACTACCCTTTTTATTTGTCAATATCTTTAATATTTAAATTTTTTCATTTATACTTATTTGCTGTGATTATTATATATTTATGGCTAATTAGTTAATTATTTCTCTCTATTTCTTACTAATGACTCACCATTATAAAATAAATTCACACATAACACTGTTTGAAACTTCAACCCCCTGAGGAGATAAGTATATTCTTCCATTATCCATTATTAATAAAGAATTATTTATGAATTTATTAATAATATGTCCATATACTGAAAAAATATCATTGTTAAATCTTTTATGAAATTCTTCCATTGATATACCTTCAGTCATTCTTAGTCCCATAAACATAAATTCTTCCATATCATCTTTATGAGAATTTTTATGTTTTTCCTCTACCGCATTATCATATTTTACCATTGAATCAATATAATCTTCAATTTTAACTTTGTTGCTAAACCTTATTCCATTGTAAAAAGAATGTGCTCCACTGCCGCAGCCAATGTATTCATTGGTTTCCCAGTAAATTATATTATGTTTGCATTCCATATTTTCTTTTGCAAAGTTTGAAATTTCATATTGATTGTAGCCATTTTCCCTTAGGAAATTAACTGCATAATGGTACATTTCCCTTTCAACTTCTTCAGAGGGTAATTTTAAATTTCCCATTTGCTGCATCTTATAAAATGGCGTTCCCTCTTCAACAATTAAACTGTAGCATGAAATATGTTCTGGTGCTAATTCTACTATTTTATTCAAAGTTTTCTTCCAATGTTCCATAGTTTGTTCAGGCAGACCAAACATTAAGTCTACATTAATATTTTTAAATTCCATTTTTCTTGCCATTTCATAGGCTGTTATGAAATCACTGAAATTATGGATTCTTCCTATTTTTTTTAATATGCAGTTATCACATGATTGCAGTCCAATGCTTAACCTATTTACACCCATATTTTTAAATAGTAATAGTATATCTTTATTTAGAGTTCCTGGATTAGCTTCTATTGTAAATTCTATATCATCTGTTTTTTCTAATTTATCTATACTTTTCTTTATAATTTCCCATGAACTTAACGACAAATAGGTGGGTGTTCCCCCACCTATGAAAATGCTTTTATATAATAATGAAGATTTTTTCTCTATTTCCTCACTTAAAGCTATGGAATAATCCTTCATAAGTTCATCTTTGCCACTGAAGGATGGGAAATCACAATATAAACATTTTTGCTTGCAAAATGGTATATGTATATATAAACCTATTTCTTCACTCATAGAAATACCCCATAATTACAAAGAGCAAATAACAAATAATGTTGATTTTCGTTATTTAATCTTTGTTATTTAGTTTAATTGTCGTCCGTTTTAAGTACGGCCATGAATGCCTCCTGAGGTACTTCAACGCTTCCTACCTGACGCATTCTTTTCTTGCCTTCCTTTTGCTTTTCAAGAAGCTTTTTCTTTCTTGAAATATCTCCGCCATAACATTTTGCTAAAACATCTTTTCTCATAGCTTTAACAGTTTCTCTTGCAATTATTTTTCCACCCACAGCTGCCTGAATTGGAATTTCAAATAATTGTCTTGGAATTATTTCCTTCAGCTTTTCAGCAATCATTCTTCCCTTAGCATATGCTCTTTCTTCTGGAACAATCATTGATAGAGCATCCACCATTTCAGCATTTAGCAGAATATCTAATTTTACAAGCTTAGCTTCTTTATACCCTATAAGTTCGTAATCTAATGATGCATACCCTCTAGTCCTTGATTTTAGAGCATCAAAGAAGTCATAAATAATTTCATTTAACGGTATTTCATAGTTTAATACAACTCTAGTAGTTTCAATATACTGCATATCCTTAAAAATACCACGTCTATTCTGTGATAAGTCCATTACTGCTCCTACATACTCAGATGGTGTAATTATTGAAGCTTTTACAATAGGCTCTTCCATATATTTTATTTCAGTAACATCAGGCAGATTTGTTGGGTTTGTAAGTTCAATTACAGTATTGTCAACCTTTCCAATTTTATAAATAACTGATGGTGCTGTTGTAATAATATCTAAATTAAATTCTCTTTCAATTCTTTCCTGAATAACATCCATATGAAGCAATCCTAGAAAACCGCATCTAAATCCAAATCCTAAGGCAATTGATGTTTCTGGTTCAAAAGAAAGAGCAGCGTCATTTACCTGTAACTTTTCTAACGCATCTTTTAATTCATTATATTTTGCTCCATCTACTGGATATATTCCGCTGAATACCATAGGCACTGCTGGTCTGTACCCTTCTAAGGGTTCTGTTGCAGCCCTTTTACTTTCTGTTACAGTATCACCAACTCTGGCATCTCTTACATTTTTAATTGAAGCAGTAAAATATCCAACATCTCCAGCCTGCAATTGTTCTACTGGAAGATAGTTAGGTACAAAAACTCCCACTTCTGTTACTTCATATACCTTTCCTGTTGCCATAAGCTTGATGTCAACTCCAGGCTTAATAGTACCTTCTTTTACTCTAATATGGGATACAACGCCCTTATAACTGTCATAATACGAATCAAATATCAACGCTCTTAAGGGTGCCTGTTCTTCACCTTCAGGTGCTGGTACCTTTTCAACTATTGCCTCTAAAACATCCTGAATATTTAGTCCAGTTTTAGCTGAGATCAGCGGGGCATCATGTGCCTCTATTCCGATGACATCTTCAATTTCCCGTTTAACTTCATCAGGCCTGGCACTTGGCAAATCTATTTTATTTATTACAGGAACTATTTCAAGGTCATGGTCCAATGCTAAATAGCAGTTTGCCAAAGTTTGAGCTTGAATTCCCTGAGTGGCATCTACTACCAAAACAGCACCCTCACAGGCAGCCAGGCTTCTGGAAACCTCGTAATTAAAATCCACATGGCCAGGAGTATCAATAAGGTTTAATGTATATTCTTCACCATTAGATCTTTTATAAACTAATCTGGCTGCTTGAGATTTAATGGTAATCCCTCTTTCTCTCTCCAATTCCATATTATCTAAAACCTGTTCTTCCATTTCTCTTTTTGTAAGAGTTCCGGTAAGCTCAATTAATCTGTCAGCCAATGTAGACTTACCATGATCTATATGTGCAACAATTGAAAAATTTCTAATGTGTTTTTGTCTTTCGCTTTGCATTCTTTTACCCCCATTGCTATATTATTAATGCAGAATCTGCAGTATAGTTCAACATAATCAATGTCAATTATAACATAACACATTATTTGTGGAAAGATGTTAGTATTTAATTGCTAACTACTTCACACTGCCGTTAAATGTATCATATATTACTTCTGTAATTTTATTGACATCTTTTGCAGCGTTATTAAACACATTGTTTTTAGAAGTATTAAGTTTGTTTATATTTTCCCTAAATTGCTCCCATTTATTATTAGTAAATTCATAGAATGAATTCTCACTAATATCCATTATATATTTTTTTGTATCAATTTTTAGTTCTAGTGGTGAAATTTTATATGTTAAGGAAAAATCAGATTTATCTTTAATAAATTGGTCTAGTCTGTTACTTACTATTAAAAACCCCTGCAGTACTATAAAAAAGCAAATTATAGTTACCAGTATAATTCTTTTTCTCATAAAAAAAGTACTCCTTTCATTAGGTAAAGTAGATTATATACATACTTTTCCTATTATAAGGATGTACCATTTTTATATTTTTATTCAATTAGTACCATTTATATACTCAGCTATTATTCTTGCTAAATATTTAGCAGATGCTTGGGCCTCTGATAATTGGTTTGTATCTGATCCAACCTCAATAAGCATGGCATTGTTGCTCTTATCCTGATTAAAATATCTTGTTCCATAATTATATTGGCCATATATTCCTTTGCATAAACCAGGAAACAATTTATTTGATATATTCATTAACTTATTAACATCACTTATATTTTTTTCATAGTGTGGATTTTTTCTTGCCATTACAAACATAAATTTAGCTACGTTTTCTCCATTAAGCTTTACGGTAGCCGCTTCCTTTGGCACGGAATCTCTATGCATATCAATGACTAATTTAAAATCCTTATACTGTTTTAAATATTTGTCCACAGTCACTGCTGATTTATTATATGACTGATAATAATCCTCTACATTATGAATTGTGGTGTCATGAATCACTGCAATTCCATAGTTTTCTTCCAGCTCCCTTTTTACTAGTTCTCCAACTGAACAAATGTTTTGTGTTGGATCAAGTTTATCGTTATCTCCGGGTAAAAAACTTTCAGTGGTATGGGTATGATAAATAAATACCTCTGGTTTAGCTGCATTTAGTGTTTTCTTTAACTTAGGATTATAGACATTTACGGCAGTATTCTTAAGATTTAGTTCATCAGCTTTATCTCCTGAACTATTTTTTGATATTTCACTTTCGTTTAACTTGAATGGATTAAATAACACCTTACTGGAATTATTATCTTCAGATAACTTTATGCTTCCATTTCCAATGCCTAAAAAAGCTATTTCTCTTTCAATAATAGATCCAGGATCCGCTATATTTAGTCCAATAACGTCTAGAACCTTTTCTTTCAAAGAAAAGTTATTTTCCAGCATGACCTCATCATTAAATGATGTTACTTTAAGCAGGGGCATAGTGTAATTGACAACTTGTACATATAACATATTGCCCCTTTTCACAGCATCTCCACTTTCAGCAAAAACACTTCCTGAAATAAATATTATGAACACCGCAGATGCAATTATAGCCGAGATGCAGATATTTCTTTTCTTCTTTGCTCTTAAGTTCATTTTTCCATCGCCTCACTTGTAAAATAAATTCCCTATAAAATGATTATATTTATAAAAATTGTAAATTATTACTACTTTAAACAAATTAGAAAAGATCAATTAAAAAAGATCAATTAAGGATAGTTTTGCCTAAAGGCAAAACATTAATTTTAAATTCTCTGCTTTGCAGAAAATTAACCTTATTTGATCTTTAATCTTTAATATTTGATCTTTCTATTAATTGATGTATTTATTGATATCTTCTAAATCTAAAGCAGGTTGAAGTGATATATTTATTCCATTAGCAATTACTTTTGATACAGAATCTATTACCATATCTACTTCTTTTGGAGTAACCATCAAATCACCTAAATATGGCTGCAGTATTTCTGAAATCATCTTCTGCTTTTCATTTTTATCAATGGATTTCAGAAGAGAATAAAAGCTGCTGTCTTTTTTTGATTGTGATATCATTGTATCAAGCACCATATCTATAGTATCATTGGCCATGGTAGCTGCATCAACCACTGTGGGAACACCTATGGCAATTATTGGTATACCCATAGTGGCAGGGCTTATTTCCATTCTTCTATTCCCCACTCCAGATCCAGGTGAAATACCTGTATCTCCAATTTGTATTGTTCTGTTTACTCTATCCATTTTTCTTGATGCAAGTGCATCTATACATATTATTAGATTAGGTTTGATTCTATCCACTACTGCCTTAATTACTTCACCTGTTTCAATTCCTGTAAGACCAAGAACACCCGGTGACAAAGCACATACTGGTCTAATTCCTTCATCAATACTGTCAGGCATTAATTGTTTTAGATGTCTTGTAATCATCAGTCTTGATATAACCTTTGGTCCAAGAGCATCCGGAGTAACATTCCAATTGCCAAGCCCCACTACCATTGTAGTCATACTTTCTTCAATTTTTACCATATCATTTAAATTTTTTGCCAATACCCTGCTTACTTCGTCCATCATGTCACTGTCATATTGGGTTAATTGTGGCATGTCAATGGTAATATAGGTTCCCTTTGGCTTACCTAAATTTTTTTCTCCCTGCTCATCCAAAATTTTAACATTAGTTATTTTAATCTCTCCTTCAGTGTGCTCCTTCACACTTACACCCTGGATTTTATTATTATTTTGTTTTTCATATATTTCTTTTGCCTCTACAGCTAAATCCGTTCTAACATTGCTCATTTTACCACTCCCATGCTAATTTGTAATAATATTTTTACCTTAAAGCAATACTATATACATAATTATTAATATATAAGGTTTTTTATAATATTCTCTTGAAGTGTTTTTTAAATAATGTTATAATAGCATTTGTTAAATAAACTAGACTCGTACGCAGATTTTCCCCAAAACTGCAGGGACCCTATAAAAATACAAGGGGGTGAAAGA
>JAQSXU010000159.1 GCA_029256485.1 Clostridiaceae bacterium | reverse complement strand
ATGACTTTTGTTCCGCCTTACAAGCTGATAAACTTTCCTCAGTAACAATAATTCCGTTGTACTGCTGCATTGTTTCTGAAAGTGCTTTCTTTAATTCCTGAAAGTTAATTGCTATTACAGGTAAAACCTCTCTTTGTATCTCAAAATCTAACATTTAAAATCCTCCTATATTCCCAAATCTACTTTTTGGGCTTTTTCTTTTTCTTCATTCTCTTTTTGCTTTTTCTCCAAAGCATCCATTACTTTTGTAAATAAAGCATTTGTTATATCCTCAACTTTTTTTACTTTGAAGAACTGTAAAAATGCCTTTTCATTTGAATTTGTTTTCTTTATCATTTCTTTTATTGTTCCTACTCTAATGGCATCTATTGGCTTTGATTCATAAATTGCTTTTTCATCAGGTTCAACATCATCTAATACATCAGGTTCAGATATTTCAAAAGCCATGACATACAAATACCTTCTTGCATATGTTTGAGTTGCTCCAATATTTTGTATTGCATAGCATCCTTTCAGCTGTGCAATGGTAACTGGAGTTGTAAAAAATATCTTTTCATCTATCTTTTCAGAATTAATTATTGTTAATGTTGCTTCCTCAGGTGTAAATCTAAATATTGATGCAAGTCCATGCTTGTCCATTATTTCGTTTGCTTTTGGAAGAAAGTCTCCAAGTTCAAAATAATCATAATTTGAATATTTATTCTTTCCAGTTTTTTTGAGTTTTTCGCTCTGAAGCTCAACTCTGCATTTCTGCAATTTTTGAAAAACATTCATTCGTTACTCACCTTCCTTGGTTTCAGCAGGTTCAGTTCCTTCATTCTCAACTTTATATCCTTCAGTCTCAACGGTTAATTCATCATCACCTAAGAATTCTATGTTTATAGATATTTTGGATGGGTATTTTTCATAATTTTTTAATTCTGAGGGCAAATTTTCCAACACTAAATCTCTTATATCTTTCTTATTAATTTCAACTCCATAAGTGTTTTTTACTAAAATACAATTGTCAGATTTTATTTTTAATGATTTCATTTATATTTCCTCTCTTTCCATAATTAGATTATTAACCAGGTCTCTTAACCCTTGTGGTAAAAACTGTAATGTTGTTTTAAGCATCTCCCTATAAGAATTACAAGCTTGTTGATAATCAGTACTTTTATTAATGGTTACATTTATAGGTCCACCTTCCTCTGAAATATCCTCCACAAAATCAAGTAAATCTTTTAAGTCATTAATAAATACCTCCAGGTCACAAACTCTTTGTGTTCTGCATGAAATTGGATTTTTTGCTCTAGCTAATTCAGCCATGTTGCTATTTATCATGCTGGTTATATATCCAGCTATTGCTTCTTTCATAACTACCTCCATTGATTTATTCTTCATCCTGTAATAGAATGAGATTAACGAATTTTAATTTTGGCTGCTTTGGCAGCTCTTTTTTTATTATTGTTCTTTTTCAATTTGTACATTCTTTCCATCAGTAACTACAGATGCAATGTTATGTTTGTATAATAGTTCTGCTGCTTCTATGGTTAAACATGCTGCTATATCGTACTTTTTACCCAATTTGTTTGCCTCCCTTCAACATAAAATGAGTGTCTCATTCTATTAACTATTAGTTTATCTAGCTGCTGTGAAAGAATTATGGTATGCTTGTCCAAAACTCCTAAGTTCTTAATTGCTGTATTCAGTGCTTCTCTCTTTTGCTCAATTCTTTTATCTAAGTTATTCATTTTCTCACCACCTAACTGTAATATTCAATTAGTAGATTATTACTTTCTATATCTACTGGAATGACTTTGCTAGGATTAGAATTATCTATTTTGAAAAACCTATAACCGCATTCATAAAAATCAAAACCATTTTGTGTAAATAAGTATCTAGTCTTTTTATTTGCTAGAAGCTCTTTACATGTCATTGCTCTCCCTCCACTTCTTTATTTTTGAACCATGTCATGCACTTGTCTAAGTCAGTAAAATGTTCTGTCCAGGCATCATATGTTGAATTGTCAACTGCAGTATATCCACTTATTTCAAATGCAATAAATTTTCCTTTTGGTTCTCTAGTGACCATAATCTTATGGATTTCACTTGGGGTAACAATTTCAATATCCTCAGAGTTAATCAGTTTCTCAAAAGCTTTGTTTTCCCTCTCCATCCTATTTATTAATGGTAAAAGTAGCTTTGACAGTGCGTTCTTCAATTAAATCACCCTCTTTTCTATTGTTATTTTATCTAGCCAACTAATAAACATTTCTCTGTTTATTAAAAATTTAGTACCAACCTTAAAACATGGAAAATCAGACTTCTCTTTGTGTACTAATTCCAAAAGCTTATTGCGCCCAATACCGCTAAAATCAGTGCATTCATCAATTGTCAGAGTAGCCTTAGGTTTGGTTTCCTCTATAGCCTGTTTAATTGTTTCTTTAAGTTGTTCAGGAGTGATTTCCATAATTATTCCTCCTTTAATTACTCCTTAATTAATTCGTCAAGAGGGACCTTTAGAACTTTTGATATTCTTAAAAGAATATCTATAGAAGGATTTGTTTTTTCATTATTTATAATTTCGCTTAAATAGGAGTTAGAAACTTGTCCTTCTTTAGCCAATTTGTAGACTGACATTGATTGCCCTTCTAATATGCGTTTAATGTTATTTCCAATACTCATTTATCTCACCCTTCATACTTCGTATTTACGATTTATACTTCGTGTTTTCATAATATCGTGTTAACGAATTATTATCAAATGTCATATTTCGCTAAAAAGTCCCATTTAGAGAAGATAATCCAACTACACTTATTTTTTCGCGAAATATGTTGACATTGCGAAATACTATGTATATTATTATGTTATAGCGAAATAATAATTAATAAAAAGTATTAAATGGAGGCTATTTAGATGTTTGATCAAGATACTATAGAAAATATAAAATTTTATATGAATAAAAAAGGATGGACCAAATATAAACTAGCTAAAGAAGCTGGTATAGGGCAATCAACATTATCTGAAATATTAAGTGGCAAAAAGAAAAATCCAAGTATCAATTCATTACAAAAAATTGCCGATGCACTTAATGTCCCGGTTAGTGATTTTTTTATTGACCGAAATGAACCTTCACAAGAGAAGATTTATGAAGAATATTGCAATGAGGAGCGTACTAGATATGGAGAATCATCATTTTCAGATGAAATTGAATTTAGAACTCCTGAAGCTGCTATGAAATTTATTTTAAATCAAAAAGCTATTATGGGTTTTGGCGGATTCGATACTAACAAAATGACTGATGAAGAGATAATGGATTTTGCGAATGAGTTATTAAATCAACTTAAGCTACTAGGATATAAATACAAAAGGTAAATTTATTCGCTTTTTTTGGGGGAGATTTTATGGAGTGGATTGATAATATTTTAATGGGTATTAGTGATATATATGATACTTATAACATCCATGAGTTATATGACTATCTTAAAATTAAAATAGTTAGTTTGGATTCAAATAATATTTTATTGCATGGAAACGAAGCATTTTATAATAGGGATTACATAGAGAATGAAACTGTTTTTATTAGGAATGATTTAAATATATGCTATGAAAGATTTATATTAGCTCATGAGCTTGCACATGCACTATTGCATACTGAGGTTTATTCAGCAGCCTTTAACAAGGATCTAATTAATAAAGGTAAATTTGAAAAACAAGCCAATTATTTTGCGCTTAAATTATTAAAAATAAATTTAGTTTCAGAACAATACAAAGATTTAACATTAAAACAAATTGCTAGTTGTTTAGAGCTTCCAGAAGAAGTTTTAAATCAACTAGTTAACGTATAAAAAACTATAACTATGGTTAAAGGAGTGAGATTTATGGCGACTAAAATTAATTGTACTAAAAACGGGAAAAGTTATTATAGAGTTACTGCAACCATTGGCAGGGACAGTGATGGCAAGTTAATAAGAAAAGAATTCTATGGTACTGGAAAAGCGGATGCTGAAGGGAAAAGAGATGAATATCTTAATGGCTTAAAGAATGGATTAAATGTGAATTTTAATAAGGTTATATTAGGAGAACTAATGCATTTATGGCTATTTGAGAAAATGAGGTTAAAAGTTAAGCCAACTTCATTCGAAAGATATGAGGGAATTTATAGAAACTATATAAAAGATAGCATTATCTATGGGTTAAAATTATCAGATTTGAAATCAATTCAACTTCAAAGATTTTACAATGAATTATTCAAGAATGAAAAGAGTGCTAATTCAATAAGTAATTTAAACAAACTTCTTAAAAATTTTTTTAATTATGCAGTTGATGAAGGCTATTTAATAAAAAATCCTTGTATAGGTAATAAAATTGTAATTCCCTCGGATAATGAAGTCCATGATAAGGAAGTAGAGGTATTTTCTAATGATGAAATAGCAGCACTTAAAAAGGTGTTGGAGGGCAATAGGTTAAAGTGTTTGATATTATTAGATTTAGGAACAGGACTAAGACAAGGTGAATTATTGGCACTTAAGTGGAAAAATATTGATATGGAAAATATGGAATTGCATGTTGAAAGATCTCTTAAAAAAGTTAAGATTATAGAATCGGATGGCAAATTTAAACATAAAACAATATTGCAAACCCCAAAATCAAAAAGTTCTGTTAGAATAGTTCCCATACCATCAACATTAAAATCAATATTGCAGGGGCAGGCCTTGCAACAAAAAAAAGATAAATTAAAAGTTGGTGAATCATATGTAAAAAGTGATTTTGTCTTTACAACAGAATCTGGGAACACAATAAATGTAAAAAACTTATTTAAAAGCTACAAAAACTTATTAATCAAAGCTTCAATTCCTCATAAAAAGTTTCATGCTCTAAGACATACATATGCAACTAATTTATTTGAAAGAGAAGTACCTCTAAAAACAGTTTCAAAACTATTAGGGCACTCAGATATTTCTATTACAGCTAATATTTATACTCATGTTATGCCTAAAGAAAAAATATCTGCTGCTGAAAAGTTGAATGATTTATTTATTTAAAATGTGGGAAATTATATACCCTTTTATTTTTATATTTTTTAGTGTGGGAAAAGTGTGGGAAAAAATAAAAAGAACCAAGATTTATTCTTCATAAACCTTGATTCTTCAATTCATTGGTAGCCCCTAGGGGACTCGAACCCCTGTATCCACCGTGAGAGGGTGGCGTCTTAACCGCTAGGGGACTCGAACCCCTGTATCCACCGTGAGAGGGTGGCGTCTTAACCGCTTGACCAAGAGGCCATATCAACATGACTTTTACATTGTATAATATATAATTTAAAATGTCAATAGCTTAATTATTATTTGCTAAATCTGAAGGTACTTTGTTTTTATCTATTATTTTAATGTCCTGCAGGAATTGTCTTACCTTACTGGAATATTCCTCTTTGTTTGTAAGATAAGCCATGGCATGGCCCGCATTTTGGGCTATATATATACTTTTAGGGGCTTTCTTTGCAAAGTACAGCTCCATAGTCATTGTTGGCGGGATAAATTCATCATCCGCTCCATGAATAAACATAATAGGTGTTTTCACATCTTTAATAGCCTTTACAGGTGATATTGAATAAATTGAAAACCCTGATTTATATAAAGCAACCATACTGCTGTAAAAAATTATACCCCTTATTACTATATCCATATGAGGTTTCAATTCTTCTCTCAATTTTATGGTAAACAGCTCTGTTAAGTCAGAATATGGACAATCCACCACATAAAAGCTTACTGTTTTTTTATCCTCGTTCATTTTTGATTGAAGCAAAGCTGTAGCTGCTCCCATGGACTCGCCGTGAACCCCAATAATTCCTTTAGGATTTTTTTGCTTAACCCATTGAACGCAGTTGTTTAAGTCATATTTTTCAAAGTAGCCCAGTGAAACATCGTTTCCACCGCTGCCACCATGATATCTTGAATCATAGATTAATATATTAAAGCCTAAGTCTAAATACATATCTGCATACTTCATGGCTTCCCATCTGCTCCCGGTAATACCATGAAGGATTATCACAGTATTCTGGGTTTCCGATGGATTTTTTATATATGTTCCGCTGAGTTTATATCCAAAATTTGATTTAATACTTACTTCTTCCTGGTCTAAAACATTCAGCCTGCCATAATTAAAGGACTGCTTAAAGGTCTCATATGCATCTTGAGTTCTATCAATACTTATTTTGCAAACTTTATTATAAAATATGTTTCCAATGTAAATTCCAGCAATATTTACTATTACAAATATAATGATAAATATAATAATTACTGCTTTTAATATAATTTTTTTGTGCTTTAATTTCATTTAAGTTCATCTCCACATATTTTAAAACAGTTCCAAATAACTAGATAGATGCCTCATACCTTCTAATTACATTATACACCCCATTATTATTATTGCTGTCTGCAACAAACTTAGCATGTTTTTTAACATCCTCAGGAGCATTGTCCATGGCATAGCTGTAAGTTGCATTTTTAAACATAGTCAAATCATTATAATAATCTCCAAAAACCATAGTGTTTTCCTTATCGATACCATATTTCTGCTGAAGTATTTTAATAGCACTTCCCTTGCTGACACCCTTATTCATAATGTCCACCCATTTTTGGCCGGATGCCACAAAGTCCAATTGGTCATTTAATTCATTCTTTAAAAACTCCAGCATATCCCTGCTTGCTTCTGCTGTAACAAAATATGAAATTTTGTATATGGGCTTCTTTATTTCATCATATGAGTTCAATATTACATATGGTACCCCATAATCATTAAACTCCTTTAATAATTTATGAGATGGCTTAACAACAAATGCCTCATCATCAGCAGATAAAAGGATTTCTTCACCTAAATCAGGCTTAAGACTTAATATAAGTTTTAAATTTTCTTCAGATATTGAATTTGAGTATATAGGCTTTTTTGCCTTGTTTTCTTTTATCAAAGCCCCATTATGAGCAACAAATATCATGTTTTCATTAACGTCTCTGAAGTTATTTTTTAATTGTAAATAGGTTCGTCCACTTGCCGCTGCAAATTTTACTCCCTTTTTATTTAATTTTGAAATCATGTCATATATTTTATAGCTTATTTTTCCTTCATCATTCACTAATGTTCCATCTAAATCAGATGCGATTAACTTTATCATATATTTTCCTCCACTTTACTATTTTCTATTATATAATAGCATAACTTAAATAAAAATAAAAAGCTGCCAATAGTCAATCAGCAGCCTGTAAAAGCTTTACATAATATTCAATGTATTTGTATTTGAAAAATTTACTGCTTTTCAAGCTCAGCCTTTAGCAGTTCTTCAAGTTTAGTTAATTCATCTCTATCCATTTCATCTGTGTCTTTTAATCTATATGGCAGCCCAAGCTGTGCATATTTTTGTACTCCTAAAGTGTGATATGGAAGAAGTTCAATCTTTTCTACATTTTTTATTCCTTTAATAATTTGAGCCAGTTTTTTAATATGCTCCTTTGAGTCAGTTATTCCTGGAACCACCACATGTCTTATCCAAAGCTTGGTTCCGGCCTTTTGAACAGCCTCTAAGAATTCATCAAAGCCGCTCTTGTCTTTTCCTACTAAATTTTTAAAGCCTTCATTATTAATATGTTTAATATCTAAAAGCACTAAGTCAGTGTATTTCAATATTTCTTCATAATTTCCCAGTCCATATCCTGCAGTATCCACAGCTGTGTTTATACCATTTTCCTTGCAGAGCTTCAGCATTTCAATTAAAAATTCCGGCTGCAGTAATGGTTCTCCGCCGGAGAAGGTTACCCCTCCATTGTTCTTAAAGTAAGGCTTAAACCTTATTATCTTTTTAATAAGTTCCCTGGAGTCCACCTCTGTGCCTCCATTTAAAAGCCAGGTATCTGGATTATGACAGAAGGCACATCTTAAACTGCACCCCTGCATGAAAACCACATTTCTTATTCCGGGACCATCAACCAATCCCATACTTTCAAAGGAATGAATTCTCCCTTTTGTCATAATATTTCCTCCCTCAATACTCATAATACCCAAACAGGCAGGCAATTACTTTGCCTGCCTGTTTAGTGTTCATATTCTCTTATCTTTTCTCTATCTATTTTTTAAGACTACATTCTTTCATGGAATGTTCTTTTGATAACTTCTAACTGTTGTTCCTTTGACAATCTATTAAAGTGAACTGCATATCCAGATACTCTTATAGTTAACATTGGATATTTTTCAGGATGCTCATAAGCATCAACTAAAGTTTCTCTTCTTAGTACATTTACGTTTAAGTGGAAGGCTGCCTGGCCAAAGTATCCATCCATCATATTTACAAGATTATTTATTCTTGTATCACTATCTTTTCCAAGTGCATCTGGAATTATTGAAAATGTATTTGATACTCCATCCTGACAATACTTTCTGTATGGTATCTTAGCAACAGAGTTAAGTGATGCCAGTGCACCATTTTCATCTCTTCCATGCATTGGGTTTGCTCCCGGTGCCAATGGTTCTCCAGCTTTTCTTCCATCTGGTGTGGAACCTGTTTTCTTACCATAAACCACATTTGAAGTTATTGTTAAAGCTGATAAAGTGTGCTCTGCATCTCTGTATGCAGGGTGTTTCTTTAATTCTCTAGAGAATTTCTTTATTAAATCTACAGCCAAATCGTCTACTCTGTCGTCATCATTTCCATACTTAGGGAAATCCCCTGCAACTTCAAAGTCTACTGCAATTCCATTTTCGTCTCTTATTGGCTTTACTTTAGCATATTTTATTGCACTTAATGAATCTGCTGCACAGGACAATCCAGCTACTCCAAATGCCATAAATCTCTTAACCTCAGTATCATGTAGAGCCATCTGTCCTCTTTCATACGCATATTTATCATGCATATAGTGAATTGTATTCATGGTGTCTACATACATTTCTGCTACCCATTTCATAACCTTATCTAAATTCTTTATTACTTTGTCAAAATCTAATACTTCATCTTTTATAGGTTCAATTCCTGGAACTACCTTGTATAAGCTTCCGTCCTTCTTTTTCTTCTTTTCGTCAACTCCGCCGTTTATAGCGTAAAGAACCTGCTTTGCAAGGTTGCATCTTGCTCCAAAAAACTGCATTCTCTTCCCAATTTCCATAGCTGAAACACAGCATGCTATACCATAATCATCCCCATAAATAGGTCTCATTATGTCATCATTTTCGTACTGAATTGAATCAGTTGCAATAGACATCTTAGCACAATACTTTTTAAAGCTTTCAGGCAGCTTCTCTGACCATAAAACTGTCATGTTAGGTTCTGGAGCAGCTCCTAAATTAGTTAAGGTGTGCAGGAATCTAAAAGAAGTTTTAGTTACCAGAGGCTTGCCATTTATGCTTACTCCTCCAATGGATTCGGTTATCCAGTTTGGATCTCCGCCAAATAATTCATTGTATTCTGGAGTTCTTAAATGTCTTATCATTCTCAGCTTAATAACAAACTGATCTATAATTTCCTGAGCTTGCTCTTCTGTAATAAGCCCATTGTTTATATCTCTTTCAATGTATATATCAATAAAAGTTGATGTTCTTCCTAAAGACATTGCAGCCCCATTGTTTTCCTTAACCGCTGCTAAATATCCAAAGTATATTGCCTGTACTGCTTCTTTAGCATTTTCTGATGGTTTAGATATATCACAACCATAGGATGCTGCCATTTCCTTAATTTCAGCTAAAGCTCTGATCTGCTCAGAAACCTCTTCTCTTTTTCTGATTAAATCTTCAGTTGCTGATCCTTTAAGATTTTTCAAATCCTTTTTCTTTTCTCCAACTAAATAATCTATACCATAAAGAGCAAGTCTTCTGTAGTCACCTATTATTCTTCCTCTTCCATAAGCATCTGGAAGTCCTGTTAATAATCCAACTGTTCTAGCTGTCCTTATTTCATCTGTGTATGCATCAAAAACGCCCTGGTTGTGAGTTTTCCTAAATTCATTGAAATTCTTTTCAATCTGCTCATTCATCTTAAAGCCATACTCTTCCAAAGACTGTTCCAGCATTCTCATGCCGCCATATGGATTCATTATTCTCTTTAATGGAGCATCTGTTTGAAAACCAACAATTACTTCGTTCTCCCTGTCTAAATATCCAGGTTTAAAATTATTTATACCAGAAAATTCTTCTGTCTCAACATCTATTATGCCTTTTTTAATTTCTTCAACTATTAAATCATAAGCCTTGTCCCAAAGTTTTTTAGTTTTTTCTGATGGTGCACTTAAAAAGCTGTCATCTCCAAAAAAAGGTTTATAATTTTTCTGAATGAAATTTCTTACATCTATTTCTTTTGTCCAATTACCCTCTGAAAAGTTTGTCCACTGTTTAACCATAAAACCACATCTCCCTTTTCTTTAGTTAATAGTATTAACTTACAATGCTATTATATATTTTTTTTAGTTCTGTATCAATACCTTTTTTCATTTATTTTATGCGATTTTCAAAAAAATATTAGTACAGCTTACTTTTCTGTTATATTATGTCTTGGTACTGTTTTATTTGTATGGCTGAATATTTAAAATCCTATCCAGAGTTACAATTTCATACCCCATTGACTTTAATTTTTTGATAATAATAGGGAGAGCTTTTACAGTGGCACCTTTATCTTCATTTGCATGCATTAAAATAATTTCTCCAGGGCGTACATTATCTATAACATTATTAACAATGCTGTCAGGTTCCTTTTGTGACCAATCCAGTGTGTCTGTTGACCACAGTACCGCAGCTTTGTACCCCAGTTCAG
The DNA here is from genome assembly GCA_029256485.1 of Clostridiaceae bacterium. The sequence goes on along the minus strand of JAQSXU010000159.1, from coordinate 1,787 downwards.
TTTCAATTTTTACTAAATTATCATTTATTTCTCCATAGGGAGGCCTTATTATGTCAGGTCTTTTCCCTATAACTGAATAAATAGCATCCTCTGTTTTTGTAATTTCCTCTTTAATAACCTGATCTTTAGCCTTTGGCAGTTCAATATGATTGTAGCTGTGATTTAATATAAGATTTCCATCATAATATGCTTTTTTAACTATGTCACTATTTTTTAAAACAGTTTTGCCAACTACAAAAAAGCTGGCCTTTACATTATTGTCCTTCAATATTTTCAATATGTCAGGAGTTATTTTAGGATCTATGCCATCATCAAATGTGAGCGCTGCCTGCTTTCTAACCGTGTTCCCATTTATAAAAACCATGTTTGGATACTTAACAGCCATGGCTCTGTCACTTTCTCTTGATTCATTCATCAATATAAGATTTTTTCCTGTAATATTAACTGATTTCCCCTTAATAGAATAAACAGTAGTATTATTTTTACCTTTAGCACTCTTTGCACTGACTGTTTCACCGTCTTTAATTTTAGAATTCTGATTTCTGGAATACATTACATTTTTATTAAAATTTATATATAATAAAATTGTACACATTAGAATAAGAAATACTATTATAACCCTTCTCATATTTACACCTTTTTCATACTAATTATTTAACTTTGCATTTTATTACAAATTATATCAATTTACTGGTAATTTTTCATTTACAGTAATACAATGTTATTAATATAATGCTGTTTTATTATTGTACTTTATTATAGTTAAAATTATATCCTAAAACACATAAGAATAAATTAATATATAATTACATTTCAATTAAATTTTAAAGGAGAATTTCATGGAATCAAAAGTAAGTAAAATTAAAAAAATTAAGAGATTTATGCCTGTATTTTTAGTGTGCGTAATAATACTGTTATCCATTTTCACACTAATCAGCATAAAAAACATAAAGCAAAAAAACACCATAACCAGCAGTATAGTGCAAGAAAAACTTGTTAAAATCAAAGAACTGGCAACTACAAAATATTCATATACAAAAGTGCTGGAACTTAAAAATAATAAAACAATAAACGGAATTGACCTGCCATTTACGGAAAAATATTTTCTGCTTCAATATGATGGATATATTAAAGCTGGAGTTGATTTAACAAAGGCAAAAATTGATATGAAAAATAATGATACCATAACCATAACTCTGGAAAAGTCTAAAATTCTTGACCACGTTATTGATGAAAGCTCAATACATTTATATGATGAAAAATCCAGTGTATTTAACAAGCTTCAGCTTCAAGACATGGTTAATGAAATTTCAAATCAAAAGTCAACAGTTGAACAAGCTGTCATAAAAAAAGGCCTGTTAACTGAAAGTGACACCAATGCAAAAACACTTTTAACCGAGCTGTTGAAGTCACTTGGATTTAAAGAAGTAAACATTATATTTAAATAACAAAGATTAAAGATCAAGTATCAAATAATGTTGGAAAAGCAACTTTATTTGTTATTTCATCTATTTACTTAGGTATTATGGCTCTTTTATAAAATAGTGTTGATGTAATTTAATATAATTATTATTTAAAAACTTTTATTAGATTAAATTATATTTTAGAGCCTTCTAATATGAGCTTTAAGGCTCTTTAACCGAAGGTTGTCTATTATCTGCGCCAAAACAATTCCCGTAAGGGACAGGCTTTATATGAAACAAGCCTCTGCTTCTCTTATACCTGCATTTGTGTTTTCAATATTAATACTGGAAATATCAGTTATGAATTTTCTAACTACCCAGGAA
>JAQSXU010000158.1 GCA_029256485.1 Clostridiaceae bacterium | reverse complement strand
TGTTTCAGCAGCATGTACAGGATTTGGCATTACTGTCATATTTCCTACCAGAGCTGAAGCAATTAAAAATGCAAAAACCAGTGATTTTGATTTTTTCATGCTGTAAACCTCCTTATTTTTTTCCTTTTACATTATCGTAGATTTAAATGAATTTATCATAGTTTTACTGGAAAAAATTTAACTTTTTTTATTTACATGTTTAAATATTAGAGGATAGTAGAATTTTATAAAGAATATACATAGTTAGAAAGTAAAATTAGGGGGTATAGTATGGTTTGCAAAACATTTGATTTTAAGGATTCTGATGGAGTGAATATATTTGTGTATAAGTGGATACCTGAAGGGGAAATTAAGGGGATAATTCAAATTGCTCACGGTATGGCAGAAACAGCAGCAAGATATGAGAGATTTGCCGGCTTTCTTACGGGAAATGGCTATTTAGTATTTGCAAATGACCACAGGGGACATGGTAAAACCGCAGGCAGTGTTGAAAAACTAGGATATATTGCAGATGATGATGGATTCAATTGGATGGTAAAGGATATGCATGAATTAAACTGCAGCATAAGGGATGAATATAAAAATATGCCTGTTTTCCTATTTGGACACAGTATGGGTTCATTTTTAAGCCAAAGGTATATTCAGCTTTATGGAAGTGATCTCAGCGGAGTTATTTTATCTGGTACCAATGGAAAGCAGGGATCTATTATAGATATAGGCATATTAATAGCTAAGTTTGAAATGAAAAGGCATGGTAGAAGAGAAAAAAGCAATAGGCTGAACAGCATGTCATTTGGAGCCTATAATAAGGCTTTCAAACCATGCAGAACACCATTTGACTGGCTGGGCAGAGATGAGTCAGAAGTTGATAAATATATTAATGATCCATACTGCGGCACAGTTTTCACCACATCCTTTTATTATGATTTATTTAGAGGACTTAAAGATTTGTATAAGCCTGATAACTTGAATGGTATTTCTAAAGACTTGCCTATATACATTATGGCTGGAGAAATGGACCCCGTGGGCAATAAGGGAAAGGGAATTATTAAGCTATATAATATGTATAAAAACTTGAATATAAAGGATGTAAAGTATAAACTATATAAAGACGGAAGACATGAAATGTTAAATGAGATAAACAGAGATGAAGTAATGAGGGATATTGTCACTTGGTTCAATAATCACATTTAAATCTAAATAACTTTAGCTATAAACTTACGTATTATTTATCTATAGAAAAGGTTGGTATTATGCAGGATAAAAATGAAATTAAAATATCCATAAGAAATTTAGTAGAGTTTGTACTAAGATCAGGAGATTTAGACAACAGATTTACTGGAAGCAGCAGAGCAGCTGAGGGTACAAGAATTCATCAAAAAATTCAAAAATCATATAAAAAGCTGTATTCCAAAGAAGCAAATTTAATAGAGGCTGCAGAAGAAAAGATATCCTACAGTGCCGAGGTTCAGTTAAGACTTATTGCAGAGTATAAGGAATTTACCTTTAATGTGGAGGGAAGAGCAGACGGCATAATTATTAAAAATGATTATGTGACCATAGATGAAATTAAAAGTACTGCAAAGCCTTTACAGGAAATAAATGAAGATTATAATTTGCTGCACTGGGCACAAGCTCAGTGCTATGCTTATATATATGCACTTCAAAATAAGCTGGAAGAAATAAATGTACAGCTTACATATTTTCAAATTAATACTGAGGAAATCAAATACTTTAACAGAGAATTTAACATTAAAGAACTGGAACAATTTTTCTATGATTTATTGGATAAATATTTGATTTGGGCTAAATTTACTAATCAGTGGGTTGAAGTTAGAGATAATTCCATTAAAGAAATTGAATTTCCTTTCAGCACATATAGAAAAGGGCAAAGGCAGCTGGCAGTGGCTGCTTACGGCACTATTAGAGAAGGAAAGAAAATTTTTATTCAGGCACCTACTGGTATAGGTAAAACCATTTCCACGTTGTTTCCCAGCATAAAAGCTATGAGAGAAGGCTTTACCTCTAAAATATTTTATTTAACTGCTAAGACCATCACAAGAAAAGTGGCAGAGGAAGCACTGATTAAAATGAAACAGTCAAATTTACGGTTTAAAAGTATTACTTTAACTGCCAAGGATAAGATATGTTTTAACCCGGATAAATCCTGCAATCCTCAGGAATGTGAATATGCCAGAGGGCATTTTGACAGAGTTAATGATGCAATTTTAGATATTTTAAATAATGAGGATATTTTGGCCAGATATATTGTTGAAAGCTATGCTAAGAAGTATAATATATGCCCCTTTGAATTTTCTTTGGATTTAGCTGTTTGGGCAGACTGCGTTATATGTGATTACAATTATGTTTTTGATCCAAGAGTATATTTAAAGAGATTTTTTGACGGTACCAGCAATGATTTTACACTTCTTATTGACGAGGCCCATAATTTAGTAGACAGGGCCAGAGAAATGTTTTCTGCTGAAATTGATAAAAAAAGTTTTTTAAATGTTAAAAAGCTTTTAAAGGATAAATCAAAAAAGGTAGGCAGGGAATTGAATAAAATAAATTCCTATATGCTAAACCTTAAAAAGGAATTAGGGGAAAACCATGATATTGAAGAATCCGCCCTGGAACTACAGGGTGAGGTGGTAATGAAAAGTGATAAAACTGTAGTAATTCATCAAAGCATGGATAAATTAGTTTTTCAGCTTAGAAGGTTTAATGAGATATCAGAACAGTGGATTGCAGAGAATAACGATAAAAGCCAAGATATTCAGGAGCTTTTAGATTTGTATTTTCAGTGTAATGCATTTATACGAACCAGCGAGTTTTACGATGAAAGATATGTTACCATTGTTCAGGAATCCGATGGAAATTTAAGTGTAAAGTTTTTCTGCCTTGACCCATCATTTTTACTAAAGGAAACTTTAAAAAGGGCTAAAAGTGCCATATTTTTTTCTGCCACACTAACTCCCATAGATTATTTCAGGGACATTCTTGGTGGAGAGGAAGGAGATTATAAATTAAGGCTGCAGTCCCCATTCAGCATTGAGAACAGACAGGTGGTTATTTGTTCAAATATATCCACAAAGTTTAAAAACAGGGATAAAAGCATTGATGAAATTGTGCAGATAATTTATGAAACCACAGCATTAAAAAAGGGAAATTATCTGGTGTTTTTTCCTTCCTATAAGTATATGAAGGATGCCTATGATGCTTTTTCAATTAAGCATTCAGATGCAAAAATATTATTGCAGGAATCTGACATGGGAGAAGAGGACAGGGAAAACTTTCTTTTGGAATTTAAAGAAAATCCAGAGGCAACTCTTATTGCCTTTGCAGTACTGGGAGGTATTTTTTCTGAGGGAATTGATTTGAAATTTGATAAATTAATTGGTGCAATTATCATTGGTGTGGGACTCCCGCAAATTTGTGTGGAAAGGGATATTATAAAAAACTATTTTCATGATAAAAATAACCTGGGATATGAGTATTCTTATATATATCCAGGCATGAATAAAGTGCTTCAGGCTGGAGGAAGAGTCATAAGGACAGAAAAGGATAAAGGTATAATTTTGTTAATAGATGAAAGATATAATACCTATGTATATAAAAAACTGCTGCCCCAGGAATGGTTTCCAAATTATACAGTTGAAAACCATGAAGCATTGTCAAATTGTTTAAATGATTTTTGGGGTAATAATCTTTAAAAATGAGAACACTATATATATTACAAAATAAAATTACAATAGATATTTTATTGGACATAATGTAATGTTTTTAATGCAAAATATAATGAGGTGAACAAATGGATATTATAAATTTGAAGTCTGCTAAATATGGAGAAATTTTAAATACTAATTTTATGATAATGAAAAAGCTTGCCAGGGAAGGAAACAGGACCATTGCATATATCGGAAACAAAACAGGAGATATTAAATCCACCATAAGTGATGCTGATGATGTGCTGAAGGTTGGAGATATTATAAAAGCTGAAGCCGTTGTATCAAATATACTTGAAATCAATGAATTTGAAATAATAAAGGAAACAAACTTAGATGACTTTCTTCCTTCCATTGGGGATGCCATAAACGGCATAATGGAGGAAATAGAAAACATAAGCTCAGAGGAATTTAAATCTCCTCAATGTATTGAATTAAACAATTACTTTTTTAAGGATGAAAATTTTGTTGAAAAATTTAAAAAGGGAATTGGAGGAGTGAGCCAGCACCATAATTATAGAGGTGGATTAGCAGAGCATACTCTAAATGTAATGTATCTGGCAAGAACCTTTGCCTATAGATATAACTGCAAAAATAAAGAAATAGCAATCCTGTGTGCAAAGCTTCATGATATAGGCAAGACAGAAGAACTTTATGTGAATGGACCTTTTTCCTATACATTAAGAGGGGAAATGGAAGGACACATAGTTATAGGAAACTCCATGCTGGAGGAAGCTTTTAAAGCAAATCCAGATCTCTATACCCTTGATTTTAAGGAAAGGGTAAAGGGATGTATAATTCAGCATCATGGAAAATTGGAATTTGGATCACCAAAGCAGCCTAATATGGAGGAAGCTTTTGTTGTTCACTATGCAGATTATGTAGACGCTGCATTTAACAAGATAGGTCAGATAACCCAGGGATTGGAATCAGGGACCTGGTCACCATATGACAGAAGAATTGAAGGAAAACTTTATATATAAAGAATAAAGAATAAAGATTAAAGAACAAAGAAGGATAGTTTTGCTTGGGGCAAAACTTAAATTGAGGATTTCCTGTGCGGCAGAAAATCCTCAATATTTTTTTATTTAATTTCCGGAATCCTTAACCTTTAAGAGTAAAATGAGAGAAACAATCATAAATATTACTGCGTAAAAGAACATGTATCTATAGGACACTACATTGATTATTGCCCCAAGCAATACAGGAGACAGTATTGCGGCAATGGAGGAAGCTGTATAATAAAACCCGGTATAGGCTCCAATGGTGGACTTATCTGCCATCTGTACAACAAAAGGATAAGAATTAATATTAATTAAAGCCCAGAAAAATCCGCAGAATATAAATAAAATCCTTATAATCAATATACTTTTTATAAATGCAATGATGAAAAAGCTTAAAAGTAATCCTGAAATGCCGTACAGCATTGTTTTTTTCTTTCCAAACTTTGTGCCGATAATTCCTGCAGGAAATGCAAAAATTAAAAATGACAGTGAAATAAAGGTAAAGGACATGGCGGCCTGAGATACTGTTATTCCAAGATATTTTTCTCCGTACAAGCTGAAAAATGCCTCAATTCCCTGATAAGCGATAAAATAACAGCAGATTGCCTCAAGCAGTGTGATTAAACTTTTATGTTGTTTTGGTGAACCTAAAATTATTTTAATATTTTCCTTAAAACTTAGTGATGGAGTATCTTCTGAATAGTTTATATAAATAGAATCTCTTTTTTCATTTATATTTATAAATAGTATTATCAGTGATATAAGAACCAGGGCTGCACTTAAGTAAAATGGGAAAGCATGATTTTTGTCCCACAATATAGCACCAATAAAGTAAGCAATAACAGCACCTATTCCGCCCATGAGATTAATTATACTGTTGGATTTACTCCTCAGTTCCAATGGTGTCAAATCAGGCATCAGGGAAATTACCGGAGATCTGAAAATGCTCATGGACAGATTCATAAGAACTAAAAATGCTACTAATGAAGCAAAGCTCCAGTATTGGGGAATTAAAAATAGAAAAATAGCCGCCAGTGGCATGCCTACTAACAAAAAAGGCATTCTCTTACCAAATTTAGTCATATGAGTATCACTGTAGGCACCAACTAATGGCTGAATAAAAAGTGCAAGGTAATTATCTATGGTCATTATAAATCCGATTAAAGCAGCATTTGATGTATAAGTGCTTAAAATTTTCGGCATAAAGGAGTTATATACAGACCAGGTAATGCTTACAGCAAAGAATCCAAAGCCCAAAAGGAAAACTTTTTTATAACTAAATTTCATATTACACCGTCCCTCTATTTATTTTTTAAAATAGCAGCCAGCCTATTTGGATAATTCGTTATTATTCCATCAATGCCAAGATTGATTAAAGCCTTCATATGAGCTTCCTCATCAACGGTATATGCATTGATTTTTAAATTTGCAGACTTAATATCATCCACCACTTCTTTATGCAAAACACTGTAGAAAAAAGGATGTAAAGCATCTGCTCCAGTGTACTTACCATATATAGATGGCTTATACAAACCAGCGGTATATAACAATCCTGTTTTTATCTCAGGGTTAATTTCTTTGCAGGCAACCATGGAATAATGGTTAAAGGAAGAAAGGATACACTTATCCAGCATATTAAATTTAATTACTTTATCAATAACTATTTTTTCTAAGCTGTCATACATTACAATTCCATTTTTCAATTCTATATTTATAAGGATATTGTTATTTTTACACAGCAGAAGCAATTCATCTAGGGTTGGTATTTTTTCACCCTTAAACTTTTTACCAAATTTAATCCCTGCATCTAAATCACATAACTCAGAATAAGTATATTTTGAAAGCAAGCCCTTACCTTTGGTTGTTCTATCTAAAGTTTCATCATGGCATAGAACTGCAACCCCGTCCTTTGTGAGCTGAACATCAGTTTCAATGCCGTCACAGCCTGCTTCAACGGCTTTTTTAAAAGCAAGCATAGTATTTTCAGGATATTCTCCGCTAAAACCTCTATGTGCATAATTTATACTTTGTGTCATTAAATAAACCTCCATCCTTAATTCCAAATACATTAACAGTGTATTTGTTAAATTATGTATTTTATGCTTTTATTATAACATTAATTTCAATATGATGCATTTTTAAATACATATTCAGTTACTCCTTATCCATATGCAGCTCTTTTAAACAATTGTGTTGATGTGGTTTAAAGCACCCGTAATCTGTCAATAATTATAACAACTTTATATTTTTGAAAGGTATAAAATTATTATGTCAAAGTTCACTGATAATAGTATCCTATCTCATTTTATTTCAATAAGGTATGGGATGCAGAGAGTATGCCCACGCTGCGGCTGTTCATATACTGTGCTATATGGAAAAAGCAAAGGAAGGCAAAGATATATATGCAAAGGCTGTAAAAAAACCTTCAATGATTTTACAAATACACCTATGGCAAAAACTCACTTCCCTGAAAAATGGGAAGCATTCATTAAGTGCACCCTGGATGGCTTGTCCCTTAAGGCGGCAGCCTGTCAGCTTAACCTTTCTTATGTAACACTTTTTTACTGGAGACATAAACTGCTTTCCGCATTAAAAAATATTAATCAAAATAAAATGCGCGGGGTATTTGAAC
>JAQSXU010000032.1 GCA_029256485.1 Clostridiaceae bacterium | reverse complement strand
TAAGTTTCAGCAATGACTACTCGTAAAACATTTGGAATATCACCTATGTCTTTATTCCCGATACCATATCCTACTTTTATGGCTTTAAAATGATTTTCTTTTGAAAATTCATTTACCATTGTTTTTAAAATGGCTGCTCCAGTAGGGGTAGTAGCTTCAAAAGTTACTTTACCAGTGGTCACCGGTAATCCTGTTAGTATTTCCGCAGTTGCTGGCGCAGGCACAGGGAGCAAACCATGAGCACATTTTACAAATCCGCTTCCTAATTCTATTGGAGAACTAATTATCTTATCTACATTTAAATAGTCAAAACATATTGCAGCTCCAATTATATCAACTATAGAGTCTACTGCACCAACTTCATGAAAGTGAATACTGTTAATGTCACAATTATGAACCTTGGCCTCAGCTTTTGCAACCTCCATAAATATTCTCATGCTTATGCTTTTTATATTATCATTAAGCTGGCTTCCCATAATGATATTTCTCACATCTTCAAGATTTCTGTGATGGTGGTGCTCCATATGATGGTTATGTTCATGATTTTCTAAATGATCATCATTGTTATGAACTAAAACATTTAAATTTGTCCCGCTTATACCCTTTCTAGAATCCTTCTTAATATCTAATTCAAATTCATTTATATTTAATTTAGCAAGCTGTTTATTAATATAATCCTTGTCAACCCCAATATCAATCATTGCACCTAAATTCATATCTCCGCTTATTCCGGAAAAACAGTCATAATATAATATCTTCATTTTTAACTCCTATAGTAATTATTTTTTTATTTTCAGAGTATATTTTATCATATAGTAATCTATAAAATAAGCCCCTGATAAGTTTATTTTAATATTGTATTGACAGTGCCTGCACTATTAAACTATAATAAAGTTAATAAAATATTAACTTATTTTTTCAGTGTGTAACCGAAAATGGGCAAGAGCTGAAGGATTTTATCCTTTTGCTCTTTTTTATTTTACCTGATAATTTTATTATAATAGTTTAGTGAGCGTACGGCATTAAATTATTATAATTAATTATAAAATTAATTTTTAGGGGGTTTTGTAAATGGCTAGTAATAATAAAATTTTATCTGGAGCTCAAAGACTTGGAAAAGCTCTTATGACTCCTGTTGCCGTTTTACCAGCAGCTGCACTGTTATTAAGACTTGGCCAACCTGACGTATTAAATTTACCATGGATGGCTGCAGCAGGCGGAGCAATATTTGATCAATTAGCACTTATTTTTGCTATAGGTATAGCTGTAGGTTTAGCAGAGGAAAACAATGGTGTAGCTGGCTTAGCAGCTGTTGTAGGATACTTTGTTTTAACCAAAGTTGCAGTGACATTTAATAAAGACATCAATATGGGAGTATTAGCAGGTATTATTGTAGGTATTATTGCAGGTAATTTATATAATAAATATAAGGCTATTAAAGTTCCAGATTTCTTAGGATTCTTTGGTGGTAAACGTTTCGTTCCAATAGTAACTTCATTTGTTACATTAGTGTTAGGTGTAGTAATGGGTTATGTTTGGCCATTGGTTCAAAATGGTATTAATGCATTTGGTAATGCAGTTGCAGGTGCAGGCGCTCTTGGTGCATTCCTATTTGGATTCTTCAATAGATTGTTAATCCCAGTTGGACTTCATCATGTGTTGAATTCATTATTCTGGTTCCAATTTGGTACCTTTACTAATGCAGCCGGAAAAGTAGTGACAGGAGATTTAAACAGATTCTTTGCTTTAGATCCGTCAGCAGGAACATATATGACAGGTTTCTTCCCAATTATGATGTTTGGTCTTCCAGCAGCATGTTTAGCTATGATAAGTGCTGCTAAAAAGCAAAACAGAAAAGCTGTTACTGGTATGTTACTTGGTATAGCATTTACATCTTTCTTAACTGGTATTACTGAACCTATAGAATTTACTTTCATGTTCTTAGCACCAGTATTATATGCTATCCATGCATTATTAGCAGGATCTGCACTGGCAATAACTTCACTTTTAGGTATTAAGGCAGGCTTTGGTTTCTCAGCAGGTTTAATAGATTATGTATTAAACTGGGGAATTTCAACTAAACCATTGCTGTTATTATTTGTTGGTATAGCTTATGGAGTTGTATACTATTTTGTATTCCTATTTGCTATAAAGGCATTTAACATACCAACACCTGGCAGAATGGATGAAGATGAAGAGGTTGCTTCATTTACTGGATTGAACAATTCAGAACTTCGTGAAAAAGCAGCAGATATCTTAGGTGCAATTGGTGCAAAATCAAATATTGATAATATTGATGCTTGCATTACAAGAATAAGATTAAGTGTTAAAGATCCTGAATTAGTAGATGAGAATAAACTTAAAAAACTTGGTGCTACTGGAGTTATGAAGATGGGTAAAAACAACTTCCAGATTGTAGTTGGCACATCTGCTGATCCACTGGTAACACATATTAAATCAATAATGAAGGAACAATAAAAAATGATTGTGATTGGAGAACGCTCCAATCACAATCTTCTTTATTTACAACAATTCAGGAGGGAAATATATGACCAAAAGACTATTAGATTGCAGTAGTTCAGATTTCACAAAAATGACAAAGGACCATTTGGTTGCTTCTATTAGCGGCAGCGAAGGCAGAGTTATAGTTACAGAAGTAATTGGCGCACTGCAGCCAGTACTATTAGACATAAGTAACGCTGAATTGGCCTGCAGTTTTGGCAGCGATATTTTACTGCTTAATTTTTTTGACGTTTTTAATCCAGTATTTAATGGTATTCCAAGAACAGCTTCGGAAAATATAATAGAACAAATAAAAAAATTAACAGGAAGACCCATTGGAATTAACTTAGAGCCTGTAGATGAAAAAGAGGAAATACTAGGTGAGAAGAAAGCTGTTACAAAAGGTAGACTTGCCACCCTGGAAACAGCAAAAAAAGCCTATGAAATGGGCGTTAATTTAATAGTATTAACAGGAAACCCAGGTACAGGAGTAACTAACAATACCATTATTTCATCATTAAAGAATATAAATGCAGAACTTGGAGACAAAATTATTCTTGCTGCTGGTAAAATGCATGCAGCTGGCTCTAGTAAGGAGAGTGGAAGTAATCTCATTACAAAAGAAACTATTAAAGAATTTATAGATGCAGGAGCAGATATAATATTACTTCCAGCTCCAGGAACTGTTCCTGGAATTACAATGGAATATATTAAAGATTTAATAGATTACTGCCATAGCCTAGGGAAACTAACTATTACCTCCATAGGAACTTCTCAGGAAGGTTCAGATATTAGTACAATAAGACAAATTGCCCTGATGTGCAAAATGTGCGGAACAGATATGCACCACATAGGTGATGCAGGCTACCCTGGTATGGCAATACCTGAAAATATTTTAGAATACAGCGTTGCTATTCGAGGCAAGAGACATACTTATTCAAGAATGGCAAGATCCATTAATAGATAAATTTTAAAGCTGGTTAAATGCCAGCTTTTATAAATATTTATTAAGTTCTTTGTCCTTCATAACATTAACTAAATGTTTTATTTCTTGATCTCTGCTTTTATTCATCACTAAAAGCACATCTCCAGCATCAACTATTACAATATCCTTGATTCCGAACCCAATTACAAGTCTTTTTCCAGCAAATACTATACAATCCTCACTTTGTTCCAAAAAGGTATTACCTATTACATTATTTCCCCGGAAATTTTGTAAAAACCTGCTTAATGAGTCGAAATTACCAATATCATCCCAATCAAACTCACATTTAATTACATATGCCCTTCTTGTCTTTTGCATTATTCCAAAATCCACAGATATTCCATCAATAAGAGAATATTCCTGTCTTATTACTTGTTCTTCCTCTTCACTTTCCAGTGCTTGATAAATATTCATCATGCTCTTGTACATTTTAGGCAGATACCTTTCCATCTCTCTTAAATATACATCTGCTCTCCATATAAACATTCCGCTATTCCAAAGGTAAGTTCCCTTTAACAGCAAGTCTTTTGCTACTTCAATGTTGGGTTTCTCTAAAAATCTTTCAACCTTGTATGTTGGTATTTCACCAAAAGTCCTCTCTCCCATTTCAATATACCCATAACCGGTCTCAGCTCTAGTTGGTACAACTCCTATAGTAATCAGTCCACGCCTTTTATCTACTATATCAATTGCTTGAGTTATAGTATCAATATACATTTTTTCATTTTCTATATAATGATCAGATGGAAGGACAATCATGGTAGCATCATTATCCCTTTTTAACAGCTTTACAGCCGAAAGACCAATGCAGGTTGCGGTCTCTTTGTTTTCAGGTTCTACGAATATATTCATTTTATCTATTTCAGGCAACTCCTGGTATATCTTTTCAATATACTGTTCATTGGTGACCACATATATATTTTCCTTACTTACAATGGGTTTTATTCTATCCACAGTAGTTCTCAAAAAACTTTTATTATTGATTATCTTCAAGAATTGCTTTGGGTTATCTGTTCTTGATAATGGATATAGCCTTGTTCCCTTTCCTCCTGCAAGAATTAGTGCGTATAACAACAATGTTCACTCCCAAAAATGCTATATTTTATCATATGTAAAACATGACCAATAGGTGAAAACCTATTAAATTTATATTCACCTGAATAAATTTATTATATTTAATTTATTAAAAAGTTAAGAATTACTGTAAACCTTACGATAAGTATAATACACCCAAATAAAAACATTTTAATGATAATTAAATTTAATAAATGGAGGGTAAACAATGACTATACGTAGAAAATTACCTTTAATGATTGGCCTTTTAGTATCTATTTCACTTTTAGCAACTAGTACACTAGCATATTTTGTTAGCTCCAAAATAGTAAGTTCGCAAAATAATAAAGTATTACTAAGTGAAGTTGTACAAGAAAAGCAAACCATTTCTTCTTTAATAATCGGAGAGAAGAAAGAGTCTGAACTTTTAGCTCAAGAAAAATCCATAATTGAAACGTCTAAACTAAGAATTCAGCAACCAGGAGACGAATTCTTTTCTGAAAATAATATAGACTTTAAGGTATCAAATAAAATGCTAAAGGATAGATTTGATAAATTAGAGCTTCATGAGCATTTATTTGTTGCAGATAAAAATGGAACTATTTTTACAGATAGTAATGAGAAAACCTTAAAAGTAAATATAAAAGACAGGGATTACTTTAAAAAAGCAATTTCAGGGCAATTTAACATTAGTGATACTATAATATCCAAAGTTGATGGCAGAGCAATTGTAACATTTGCAGCTCCTGTGAAAAATGAGAATGGACAGGTTATATCAGTAATGGTTAACTCAGTATATGTTGATTACTTCAGCAAGTACTTAAACAGCATAAAAATTGATGATACCGGATATATGTACCTTGTTGATTCTCAGGGGCTAGTACTGGCACATCCTGTTAAGGATAATATTGCAAAACCATCTGCCAGTGATGTAATAAAATCTGCTGTGGCAAAATTAAAAAATGGTGAAAAAATATCACCTACTATTGGTCAATATACTTATAAGGGAGTTGCAAAGATACAATCCTATGATGTAATTCCTGATACAAACTGGATTATTTCATCAACTTCAGATGTAGCAGCATTAAATGCTCAAGTAAATTCAATGCTTAAAGTTATCTTGATAATTACACTTTTAGCAGTTATTTTATCAGTTTTAGTAGGAGAAATAATCTCTAAAAAAATAACTAAGCCAATAAATAAGTTAGTTCATGTTATGGGGAATGCTTCAAAGGGTGACCTAACAGTAAAATGTGATATTACTTCAAAAGATGAGCTTGGTGATTTATCAAAAAGTTTCAATACTATGGCTGAGAATATAAAATCACTTATTGGAAATATAAATTCATCTATGAATACAGTTGCCTCCACAACAGATACTCTGGCGGAAACTGCAGATAATACATCTCAGTCAATTGAAGATGTTGCTAAAACTGTTCAGCAGATAGCTGAGGGCTCTTCTCACCAATCTGAAACAGTTGAAAATGTTGTTGAAAAAGCAACAAGGCTTGGCGATGAAATTGAAAAATTAAATTCTTACTCTAAAGACATGAAGACAAGTTCAGATGAAATTGTAAGTATAGATTTAAACTCAAAGGAAGTTTTACAAAAACTTGTAGATAAAACTATCGAAAACGATACTGCAGTTGGGAATGTTTATGATATCATAGATGAATTAAGAGTAAGTTCTTCTAATATAGGTGCCATTACTGAGGCAATAAGTGGGATATCTGAACAAACAAACCTTCTTGCACTAAATGCCGCTATAGAGGCTGCAAGAGCAGGAGAATCTGGCAGAGGTTTTGCAGTAGTTGCCGA
The DNA here is from genome assembly GCA_029256485.1 of Clostridiaceae bacterium. Next base: position 30,094 of record JAQSXU010000032.1, on the reverse strand, counting down.
AGAAGTACGAAAACTTGCTGAACAATCTTCAGATTCTGCAAAGAAAATAGAAGAGATAGTTACAGATATCCAGGTCAAGACAAATGATGCAGTAAAAATTGTTGCAGATGTTAAAAATTATGTTACAGAGCAGGCAGCGGCTGTTGATGAAACCGGTAATATATTTGAAAAAATATCAAAGAATATTACTAATATTGCTTCTAAAATTGAAAATGTCAATAAAGCTTTATCATCCATGAATTCTAGTAAAGAAGATGTAATTAATGACATTCAAAATGTTTCAGCAGTTACTGAAGAAACAGCAGCATCCTCAGAAGAGGTGTCTGCTTCAACAGAAGAGCAATCCGCTGCTATGCATGAATTAGCAGGCTCTGTAAACAAACTTGAACAAATGATAGAGGATTTATCTAATGCGATAAAGATATTTAAAATATAATCCACCTATTTTTAATAAATCACCTAATATCTCACTGGAATATTAGGTGATTTATTGTTTTATATTATTTGCAGTTTCCCGATGAACTCATTGTTTGTGAGCCTTTCAACTCCCAACTCAGTAAGTTTCTCACAGACTTTCTTAAGCGCCTCCTCTTTATCTAAATAATATTCACTGGCTTTTATTCTAATAAAATTCCATCCTATTCTTTCCAGATTAATTTGCTGCATTAATGCATTTGTTATGTCTACATTCTTATCCCTGTCACCTTCACAAATTAAAGCAGCCTTATTGTTTTCCCCTTCTATGATGAAATCAATATTATAGACACCAATTTTCATTTGAGGAATAATCTTATAGCCCATTTCTTTTATTCTGCCGTATATTTCCCTTTGAAGCTGATATTTAAATACATAATTTAAATTCAGTTCATGTTTGTACTCACTATAGTTTTCACTGTACTTAAGAAGTGCATACCTAGCACAATTAGGATTTAAATCCTTTAAATCAATAGAATGAAATACCCACATTTGATTTCTTGCTCTGCTTCCAGCTACGTTGAATCTTCTTCTATCACTTTCTTTAGTTAAAGGTGCAAATTTCATATTATTTGCAACTACCATAGAAAGGAACATGACATCTCTTTCATCTCCTTGAAAAGAATATGCATCTCCGCAAATTAACTTTCTTCTAAGAAGTTCTTTTTCTCCTAACCTATTTCTTAATAAATCTTCTATCAGCTGGCTTTGATCATCACCAAGCAAGGATATCACTCCCATTGACATTCCGTTGTAATTTTTATCATTGCAGCATTCTATAACTTTTTCTACTAATTCGGTGGCTTCTTTTATATTTACTGATTTTTTTTCATTTCTCAATGCACTTTCAACTTTTACCGCTACTATAGGAGGATTTAGGGCATTCTTACTGTTAACCTTTCTTAAAGGTATAATACTTTTATTATAATAAAAATTGTTGCTAAATTGAATTATCTCCGGAACTGATCTAAAATGCTCCTTAAGCATAAGTCTATTAGGAAATACCCTTAATGCAGTTTCATATAAGCTTGTCCTCAAATCAAACCATTGAGCTTGCGGAATTTCATTTAAATACTCATTGATTAATCTGTTTATAGAGATCTCCTCTATTCCAATATTTTCCGGGCCTATTTGCTTATCATCTCCTACTATAACTGCTTTTTTTGCTCTCATAAGAGCGCATATTGAAAATATATCACTTTGACTGCTTTCATCAAATATTATTACATCAAATTTTTCTTTAGATAATTTAAAATTCTCTATTACCTTGTTAAAAGGCATAATCCAAACCGGTATAATATTTCTGCAATTTTCCATCTCTATCTGTGCTATTCTTCTATAGGTTGTTACAAGCTTTCCTTTACCATTTCCTATCCTCTTAACTGCCTCCATCCATGAAATTAATTTTCTTTTTTCAGCTTGAGATATAACCTTTATTTGATTTAACCATGTCTTCTTTTCAATTAATGAATTGATAATAAAGCTTTCAAGGCTTTTCTTTTGTTTATATTCATTGATTAAATCTTCAATATCAATACTATTAACTTTATTTATATAACAATATAGCTGTGTCCACTGCCATGCCTTATTAAAGTGCTTATATTTTCTATAGTCATTTACATTTAATAATTCTTCAGTAAGTTTAGGACAACTTTTTTCAAGTTTTCCTAAAATATTGTTTAATTCTATTACATCCCCTTTTCTTATTCTTAATCTTTCAATATTGTCGTAACAGTTTTTAATTTTGTTTAAATCGTTAGTTTCTATGGCAGTATAAAGCTCCTCTAACCCCCTAATTGACATTATTAATTTTTTTATCACTACGAAATATGCCTTTAGATTTTCATATTCATCCAGGTTCTTAATGCTATTGATTGCGGTAACTATTCTATTAAAAGTATCAACACTATACCAATTTAAGTTTTCCGGAATTCTTATATCATGAAGCCTGTCTAAAATGTCATTTCTTACGTCAACGTCCCAGTTGCAAAGTAGATTAATATTTTCAATATACTGCTCTATTTTAATTATTGGATCATCATTATTTACCTTAACCTTTTCCATATCATACTGACTTACAAATATATTCCATGTACAAATAAGCTGTTGCTGAATTTCCTTTCTTTCTAAATACAGCCTGACAGCAATAATTTGATCAGTTGTACATATACTCTCCATATCTACTTTACAATCCTTTAATATATACATGCAGTTCCTGTTAATGGCTTTAAAAAGAACCCCAATATGACCTTTTGACATAAATTCATCATATACCTTATCAAAGTCATCAGTAAACTTTCCCAGCGGAACCTCATTAGGAATTTCTATAGAATGTTTGCCTACCTCTTCATCTAGTCTGCTGATCTTTAATAAATTGCTATTACATTTGTACAAAATATCACGTACATTACTTCTGACAATTTTACTCTTTCTAAATAAATTTACTAAGTTTTCCATGCCACAGCTTTGAAATTTATTTAAACATTCTATTGCATTGTTTGCTGATTCATAAAGGTTATCTAAATTACATTTAGTATCTTTAGGCAATTGCCAGCCCTTTAAATTTTCTTTAAATTTATCTTTATCCTCAGCAAGCCTGTTTAAATTTCGTATTTTATTAAAAATTTCTTCATAAGCTGGCAGCTTATCTAATAATAGTTTCATTGAATTTATTTGCTTTATATCATCTTTTCTCAAGAAGGTAAGTAATTCAACAATTCTATTAAATTCCTCATTTGTTAAAGGATTTATCTGATTTATATTTATATTGTCTTCTATATAAGAATATTCATTTTCATTATCTTTTATCCACTTAACAACATCCACCATTTTATAGCTTTTACCATTAACATTAATATTTGAGTTTTCAGCTTTATTGTAATTTTTAAGCTTTACTTCCAGTTCTCCTTGCTGTTTCTTATTTACTTTTAGTTCCTCCTCCAAATTTTTTATATCATTACATAGACCTTCCTTATCAACAGATAGATTGTCTACAATTTGTCTTACACTTAAGTCCATATTTTCTATTGAACCAGTTTCATTGCTGGTTACATTCATACAAAGGGGTCTTATTTCCTTTGGTATTTTATCCGATAATACTTTAAGTGCCCTATCAGTTTCACTAGTTACTAAAACTCTTTTTCCATGTGCTAATAAATGGCATATTAAATTTGCTATAGTATGGCTCTTACCAGTTCCTGGCGGTCCCTCAACCACAACCCCATAATTGTCACAAAGCCTTTTTACAATTTCTCTTTGCTCTTCATTTGATGGTAATGGAAATAATAGATTCTTTTTTACTTCATTCCATTGATTTTTGTCATAATCACTTTGTAAAATTTCCTTTTCTTCCACTAATGCTTCAACCGGCTTTGGTATTTCAATATTATCATCTATATATTTTATTGTTTCCTCTAACTCTCGTTCCCATAAATTAATATTATTTTTTCTCACAATAATAATTGGTGAATTATAAACATCAGGTTCTTCTGTTACATTTACCTTACTTACCCCAGCAAAATTATCCTTATATGATATTTTGAAATTTGCAGTGGAACATTTTTTTATAATTTCCTCCATAGTAGCCTTTATTTCCTCAAATCTCCTTGGATCTATACACTTATAGTTAAATTCTTTTTCAATATTAATTAATTCATCCATAGGAAATTCATTAATATTTCTTAAAAAGTTGGTCTCCATTATAGTTTTACCAATTGGAGTTAAAAGCAGCGCATCAAGTTTTTCATCAAAACTAATCTCCATCTTTGTTATAAAAAATGGATGAATTATTTTTTGTTCACCTGTGTTCCACCCAAATAACCCATGTCCCCAAATAATTTCAGTTTGCTCTCCATTTTTTTCTGTATCCAATAATATTTTAAAAAACTGATCATATATTCCCTTGGCCTTTTTATTTATTTTCAGCCACCATTCCTTTGAACTGTCCTTTGATACAAAACATCCTCCCATATGGTTTAAGTCGGACTCCCAATAGTTTTTATCATAGTCACAAACATTTCTTACTATTTTATTATTAAGTCTTTTAATCTGTAAAAGATATTTAAAAATATCCTTAATTTTATTTCTATTATCCATAGTCCCACCACCAACCTATATACTATTTACTTTTATGTAAAATTATACCATCATAACTTCATATATTCAAAAAAATCGTTATACAATATTTATTTATTAATGACATTATTTTTAGACTATTTTTTTATAAAAAAAATTGATATGCAATAATTGCATATCAATTTTTAATTATATAATTATTTACAAGAATCTCTCTCTACCAGTTCATGATCAAGAACATAGTTACTTATTTCAGTTGGCTGCTTGTTAATAAGTTTTATCAGCATTCTCATTCCGAAGGATCCCATATCATACATAGGCTGAGATATTGTTGTAATCTTTGGATAAAATACAGAAGCTGCATTTATATTCCCAAAGCCCATTACATCTACTTCCTCAGGAACATTTATTCCTCTGTCTCTCAATGCATTAATGGCACCCATAGCTATTTCATCACTAGCACAAAATAACGCATCAACTTTCTTATTATCAAATATTTTATTAGCACCAGTATAACCATCATTTGCCTTTAGTCCGCCAAATGAAACTATTGAGTCATCAATGCCTACATTATTTTCTTCTAGCGCCTTTTTATAGCCCACATATCTAAGAGCTGAAGCATTAAATGCATCTACATGTGAACCAATATATCCAATAGTCTTATTTCCCTTATTCAATAGATACTGTACAGCATCAAAAGCTGCCCCTGTATTATCTATACTTACACTTGGGAATTCTTCATCTTTATCCCTAGTTTCAACTAATACTATTGGCATTTGAATTTCCTTAATTAATTGAATAACACTTTGTTCTAGGGAATTACTCATGTATAAAACTCCATCTACCATTTTTTCTTTAAGAACCCTCAAGTATTCTTTTTCCTTCTCAGGATCTAAATCTGTGTTACAAAGCATTATGTTATAATCATAGATATTAGCCCCATCCTCTGCACCTCTAACAATTTCAGGATAAACAGGCACGGATATATCAGGAATAATAATTCCTATGGTTTTTGTTCTTTGAGTTTTTAAGCTTCTAGCCACTATATTTGGTCTGTAACCCAATTTATTTATAGCCTCAACAACCTTTTTCTTTGTTTCTTCATTAACTACATCCACATCATTTAACACCCTGGATACAGTTGCAATTGACACCCCTGCTTCTCTAGCCACGTCTTTTATTGATGCTGCCATATTATCAACTCCCATTTAATTTCTATTACATATTTATAATATTATACTAGTATAACCTTTTCATTACAAGTGAGTTTATTCTATTTTACTTAAGTTTAAATATATTTTTTGTAAATAAGTTAAAAAAACAGGATATGATAAATAAAATACCATATCCCGTTAACATTATTTTACAACTTTTACTGCTAATTTAAAGTCTTCTCCATTAATTTTGCACTCTGAATATTCTGCTGGTTTATTATAAGATACCGAAAGAGATAGGGTTTCTTTTTTAATTTCTTCCTCATATTTTTTCACTACTGCTTCAAGCATATCATTGCCTTCAACATATAAATTTATCTTATCGGCAACTTGGAAGCCACTCTCTTTTCTCATATTCTGTATTTTACTTAAGATCTCTCTTACATATCCTTCTTCTCTCAGCTCATCTGTAATTGTTGTATCTAAAACAACTCCTATTTCACCTTCACCAGCAAATGCAAAACCTTCTAGTCCCTGCATTGTTACAAGCAGATTCTCTCCATTGAGTTCAATAGTATTTCCTAGAACATCTACTTTTACAGTACCGCCATTATTAATAGTCTGTGCCAGATTCATTTGATTCATCTCTGCTATTGCTTTTCTGATGCCAGGAATTAATTTTCCATAACTTTTCCCAAGTACAGGTAGGTTTGGTTTAATTTCAAAGTTAACATATTGAGACAAATCTGCTCCAAACTCAACCTTTTTAATATTTAATTCTTCCTTTATTATATCGTCATAATACTCTGGAAGTGATTTAGTACTCATAAGCATTTCGCTTAACGGCTGTCTATTCTTTATATTAGCTGCATTTCTAGCACTTCTTCCTAGTTTTACTACCGTATAAGCCAAATCCATGTCTTTCTCTAAATTACTATCTACCAAGCTTTCATCATAACATGGCCACTTACAAAGGTGAACGCTGTCAATTGCATTGGGGTTCAAGCTTACAACCAGGCTTTGATATATAGTCTCAGTAACAAAAGGTACAAAAGGTGCAGCAACCTTTGATAAGGTAACTAAAACATTATACAAAGTAGTATAAGCACCTATTTTATCATCTGTAAGCTCTGTTGACCAATATCTAGCTCTATTCCTTCTCACATACCAGTTTGAAAGTTCATCTACAAAGCTTTCAATTGCCAATGCTGCTTGAGTTATCCTGTAATTATCAAGATGCGCTTCTACATCCTTTATTAAAGTATTTAATTTTGAAACTATCCATTTATCCATTACATTGTCTGAAACAAAGTTTTCATACTTTGAGGCATCAAAGTTATCTATTTCAGCATAAAGCACATAAAATGAATATACATTCCAAAGTGTACTTATAAACTTTCTCTGAGTTTCTGCTACATCTTCTTCAGAAAATCTAGTTGGAAGCCATGGTGCACTGGAAGTATAAAAATGCCATCTGGTAGCATCTGCTCCTTCTTTTTCCAGCACTATGAATGGATCCACAACATTTCCCTTATGTTTAGACATCTTAAGTCCATGTTTATCTAGTACATGGCCTAAAACCACACAATTTTCAAAAGGATTTGTATCAAATAATGCTGTGGAAATAGCAAGTAAAGTATAGAACCACCCTCTTGTTTGATCAACAGCTTCAGATATAAATTGTGCAGGGAAATTTCTTTCAAATACTTCCTTATTTTCAAATGGATAATGATGCTGTGCAAATGGCATAGAACCAGAATCAAACCAACAGTCAATAACCTCTTGAGTTCTTGTCATTTCTTTGCCGCAATGTGGACATCTAAGTTTTACATTATCTATATAAGGTTTGTGGAATTCTATACCCTTTGGCACATCTATTCCTTTCTCCTCTAATTCAGCTCTGCTCCCTATGCATTCTCTATGTCCACACTCACATTCCCATATTGGAAGTGGAGTACCCCAATATCTATCTCTGCTTATTCCCCAATCTATTACATTTTCAAGGAACTTTCCAAATCTTCCTGTCCTTATGTTATCTGGATACCAGTTTACTTTATTATTATTCTCCAACAACTTATCCCTCAAAGAAGTCATTTTTACAAACCAGCTGTCTCTTGGATAATAAAGTAATGGTGTGTCACATCTCCAGCAGTGTGGGTATGAGTGAGTAAACTTTTCTGATTTATAAAGTTTACCTGTTTCATTCATATATTCTAATATTTTAGAGTCTGCCTTTTTCACAAAAATACCCTTCCAAGGCTCAACACAATCAATGAACTTTCCTTCTCCATCTACAAGGTTAATTAATGGTAACCCATATTTCTTACCCAACATATTATCGTCTTCACCATAGGCAGGAGCAATATGTACTATTCCAGTACCATCTGTTAAAGTAACAAAGTCTCCATGTACAACATAAAATGCCTTTTCTTTAGGAGTATAGAATGGGAATAATTGTTCATATTCCATTCCTAATAATTTTTCTCCATTGAATTCATTAACTATTTCATATTCACCTTGAAGTACACTTAGTAATTCCTTAGCAAGTATTAATTTTTCGCCGTTATTCACTATTTCAACATAATCATACTTTTTATTTACAGCCAGAGCTACGTTGCTTGGTAACGTCCATGGTGTTGTTGTCCAAGCAAGTATATATTTATTTTCTTCACCCTTTACTTTAAATTTAACAAAAGCAGTGGATTCTCTTACGTCTTTGTAGCCCTGAGCTACTTCATGAGAAGAAAGTGCAGTACCACATCTTGGGCAATAAGGTACAACCTTGTGACCTTTATATAGCAAATCTTTTTCCCACATTTGTTTTAATGCCCACCATACTGATTCAATATAATCATCATGATATGTAACATATGGATTTTCCATGTCTACCCAGAATCCAAGCTTTTCAGACATTTCCTTCCACATATTTGAATATGTAAATACGCTTTCTTTACACTGCTTAACAAAAGCTTCCACTCCATACTCTTCAATTTGTGGTTTACCGGATATGCCTAACTTTTTCTCTATTTCAAGTTCTACAGGAAGACCATGGGTATCCCATCCCGCCTTTCTAAGAACCTTATATCCCTTCATTACCTTGTATCTTGGGATTAAATCCTTAATAACCCTTGTAAGCACATGGCCCACGTGTGGTTTTCCGTTTGCAGTTGGAGGTCCATCATAAAATGTAAAATACTCTCCATCCCCATTAAGTGCAAAACTTTTTTCAACTACTTTATTTTCCTTCCAAAGCTTTAATACATCAGATTCTAATTCTACAAAGCTTTTTGAAGAATCTACCTTCTTATACATTGTTTTAAACTCCCTTCATATTTCCGATCTTTATACATGAGCAGCCCCATTTTATGCTAACACTATGCTGAAATTATAAAAATAAAAAAACTCCATCCTAATTAGGACGGAGAAATAACCGCTATACCACCTATGGTGAACTGACAATTCAAGTACGACAAATATTATAACAATAATATCATTGATACTCTATTCTTTAACGCAGAATTACGTAATAGTTTACTTGTCTAAAATAATTTAGATTTTCAATATTAAGCTCCCAGGTGATTTTCATTAGATTCATTCTATGGGTTCCCATCAGCTCCCACTCTCTTTAAGAAAAAAGTCTAATTACTTTTCCTGATCAAAGCCTTTAGAATATTATATTATATACATTTTTTGTTGTCAAATATATTATATTTAATATAGTCAGTAATTCTCCTGTAACTGCCATTAATTTGCATTATATGATATAATTTTATTATTAAAACGGTTGCATAAAGGAGTTGATTAAAATTAGCGTTACTATTAATGATATTGCTAAAATTGCTGGAGTTTCTCCCTCCACAGTTTCCAGGGTAGTTAATGACAGCCCATTAATTTCTGAAGGTACAAAGAAAAATATAAGAACTATTATGAAGGACCTGAAATACTTCCCAAATAGTATAGGTAAACAGCTTGCTAAGAAAAGCAGTTTTAATATAGGTTTTTTAATTAATACAAGCAGCAAGGATACCTTATTAGATCAGTTTTTCTATAACATAATAATAGGTTCTCAAAGCTTAATATTACCGGCCAATTATGATCTTACTATATGTGATACCCATTATTTAGCTGAACATGAGTCATTTTTAGAAAGATTTGTTTATAGTAAAAAGGTTGACGGGTTAATAATCCACTCATCCATTTTAAACAAAGAAAGCATTGAGGAATTAAATTCAATGAATTTCCCTTATGTGGTTTTAGGCCAGCCCGCAGCAGCCGTAAATGTGTCATGGGTTGATATAGATAATATATCCGCCTGTGAAGAAGCAGTTAAGTTCTTAATAAAAAAAGGTTATAAATATCCCGCGTTTATTGCTGGTTCCCATGATGAGCCTATATCTAATACTCGGCTTAAGGGATATACAAAGGCAGCTATTGATTTGAAAATTCAAAATTACAAAAGCTTAATAAGATTTGGAATTGGAACAGAGGAAGATGGTTATAATTTAATGAAAGAGCTTTTAAAATCAAACACTGTTCCTGACAGCGTAATTTGCATTAACAATTATACAGCCTTTGGTGCACTAAATGCTATAAAAGAAACTTTCCTTGAAATACCAAGGGATTTCGGTATTATTACTTTTGATAGTTATCCTCTTGCACCATATACAAGCCCAACAATTACTTCTATACATATTAACACATTTGAGCTTGGCAAATTGGCTGCTCAGGTTCTGCTAAGTAAATTGTCTAAGACCGGGGATAATAATCAAGTAAATATGTTATTACCAGAGATTATGGAAAGACAATCAACTATGTAAATAACGGAGGAGGTTAAAGGTATGAAAATTACTTTGATTGGACATTCTAGTTTTTTATTGGAGGATTCCCAAAAGAGAAAACTACTCACAGACCCATATGATGAAACTGTTGGTTACAAGGTATTTCAGGGAGATGTAGATGTAGTAACCATAAGTCACCACCATTTTGACCATGATTATACTAAGATGATAAATGAAAGTGCAGCTATTATTGATAAAGTTGGACTATTCTATGAGAAAGATATATCTATAAAGGGCATACCTTCATATCATGATAAATTTAAAGGTGCTAAACGTGGTGAAAATGTAATTTATATCATTGAAATGGATAACTTAAAAATATGTCATCTAGGGGATTTAGGTTACATATTATCCCAGGATGAAATCAATGAGCTGGGTGATATTGATGTGCTTTTAATTCCTGTAGGTGGAAATTTCACTATAGACTCCAAAGAAGCCGCTGAATTATGCAATAGAATAAAGCCCCATATCGTTATTCCTATGCACTATAAAACTCCAGCAATTACTTTCCCTATAGATGGTGTTGAGGGATTTATAAATCATATGAAGAATGGAGTTAAAATAAATGATTCAACTTTGGTAATAGACAAAATTCCTGATGAAAGGAACCTAGTAAAAGTACTAGATTACAGCAAATAAAAAGTGGGCTAAAACCCACTTTTCTTATTTATGCTTAATATGATCAAGTCCTGCATTGAATATTTTATTTATATGTTCATCATCTAAGGAATAATAAACCACTTTTCCTTCTCTTCTGAACTTTACCAGCCTGGCAGATTTTAATATTCTTAGTTGATGAGATACTGCAGATTGGCTCATCTCTACTACTTCAGAAATATCACATACACATAATTCTTTTTTTGATAATGCATAGATTATTTTTGTCCTAGTATTGTCTCCCAAAACTTTAAATAACTCAGATAGTCTTTGAAATGACTTTTCTTCCAGCATATTATTTTTAACACAATCTACACAATCTTTATGTATTTCACAGCATCCACAAACCTCTATTTCAGCATTGGTATTCATTTTTCACCTCTACACATGAAAGTATATTCATATGTATTATATATTTATTTAAAATTCTTTGCAACTACATAGATTTAATGAGAAAAATCAATGTCTTTACCTATAAGTTCTCTCCCAATGGATTTTAGATAACAATTTATGGCTGGAATCACTACATCCAAACACTGAGTAAATAAAATAATTACTTCACCGGCCTGTGCCATCATCATTGCTTCAACTATAGCCTCCTGCTCTTTATAGATCAGTTTAATATTTTTATTACTAAATCCACTGTTAAGAACCCCTTTTATCAACAAATTCGCCGTTTCACCAACGTTTCTTCCTCTTAAATCCTCTTGCTCCCTGACTATAATATTATCGCTATATTCAGCCGCTATAGTTCCTAACTCAATTATATACTTATCTAGTCTATCCCCAGGGGCAGTTATTATGGAGGTTATTTTTGCTGGCTTTAATGCCTTTGCTATGTTAAAAACTTCGTAAAATGCTTCCGAATTATGACCGTAATCTAATATAATCTTATAATTATCTACATCTATAATATTTTGCCTTCCAGGATTAAAATATAAATCACATTTAATTTTTCCTATTACATCCATTATCTTTTCTCCGCCATTGGTAAAATCTAAAACCGCACCCATGGCAGCCATTATATTTAATATATTTGATCTTGAATGTCCATTTTGAGTAAAAGGTATTTCATTTACTTTTGCAATAGATTTTTCAATTCCATGGTTGTAGTATATAATGTCCTCATTTTTTAAGTATATAGCCTCATCATTATTTTCTATTGCCTGCTCAATATATTTGTTCTTATCTAATGAAAAAACACACAACCTTTTACTATTATTAATTTTCCTAACTTCAGATACAACTTTCATTATTTCGCTTTGTGCCTTAACAATTATTCTGCCATTTGTATTTACATCATGTAATATTACAGATTTTGTGTTAGCTAAATCATTTAAATCCTTTATGCCCATTTTCCCAATATGGTCCTCAGAAACTGACGTTATTACACCTACAGATGCCTTCTCATAGCCTAATCCATTTCTCAATATACCGCCTCTAGCTGTTTCCAGCACAGCAGCTTCCGACTGGAGGTTTGTCAGCACATCTCTTGCACTTAAGAACCCTGTAGTATCGCCATTTTTTAGTTTAACATTGCCAATAAATATACCTGCTGTTGAAGTCATAGCTGTATTATACCCAAGTTCATTCATTATGTAATTTATTAATCTAACTGTAGTGGTCTTCCCGTTGGTTCCCGTTACTGAGATTATTGGTATGGAATCCATCCCCATTTTCTTATAACAATTAAAGATACATTCTATTACCTGGTTTTCTACTGGTGTTATTTCCTCCTGAACCTGGAAAATTGAATTTACATCCCATACCATAATTTCTTCATCCTTCACCGCTAAATCAATGCACAATAGTGAAATCTGAAAACAATTATATACCTCTTTACATAAATCATTAATTTGCTGGGTTCCCTCCATGCTGGAATAGATAACTTTTCTTACTGTGTCTGAACTGCTGTTTTCATGTATTTCTATTTTATACACTAATTTTATTTCTCCATTAAAGCAAAATACTCTGAAATTAAAAGTACCTACCCTTGATATTTCAATATTTTTTTCACCATAAACTATACTGACAGCCACTTTAGGTATATGATTATATCTTAATATTTCAAATAGAGTTTTCTTATCCTTTATTATCTCCACCTTATGGTTTTTCTCATAGCTTTGATAGTTATTGCTGATTATTAAAGCATTTTTGCCATAGCCAAGCTGATAGCATTTTTTACTAAGTCTAATAACTGGCATATCTTTTTGTCTTACAAACTTAGCAATATTATTTATCAATCCATATTCTTTTAATGCTTTAGCCTTTTTTATTATTATGTCTTCTTCATAGTTATCAGCTAACTTCTCTAAAATAAATTTACTTACATCCTCCTCCGAATAAGTAAGCCAAATTTCATCTTCACTTGATTCATTGACTAAGTCAATAACTTTTTCAAGGAAACCTAAAATAAAGTTAATTTTAATATATTCTTTTATATATTTTAATTTTTCACTTCTTGTACTGCAGGTTACCTCTACTTTAACAACTCTACTTACAAATTTTATGTTATCTCCTTCATAAAATTTTATAGATTTTATATTCATTATCTTATCACCAGCTTTCATCAAGTAACTATATATTGTAAATTTACAGTAAAATTTATGCATGAAATTTTACTGCCGTGTATAATGTTAAGTTTTTAATCACAAAATATGCTTGGAAGCTTTACAGCAGATAATTTTTTAGAAGGTGACATTATGAAGAAAATTAATAAATATGTAATTATTTTTTTACTTTTTGGAATGCTTTATTATTTAATTGAAGTAGCTGTTAATGGTCACAGCAATTGGTCCAGTTTTTTAATGAGCGGAATTGCAGGGATATTAATAAACTTTGTAAGCCACTTTTATCATTGTAATACACCAAAGTGGAAACAAATAATTATAAGTACATTAATAATCATATCAATTGAATTTACATTTGGATTAATATTAAAATCCTTTGGAATCAAATTTTGGGATTACAGCAGCTATTCCATGAATATACAGGGAGTTATCTGCTTAAAGTACTCTTTTTATTGGCTTATGCTTAGTCCTTTTGCAATACAGGGAAGTAATCTCATAGAATACATATACCTTCATAATAAAAAACCAGATAAATTTATAGCTTATATGAAAAAATTAGTCAGTGGCCAATAGGTATAAAAAACCCATAAGAATGAAATCTTATGGGTTTAGTTGTAATTAATATTTTTGTTTAGTAATTTATTTCTATTATCTTATGTTCTTTAATACTGCTTTTTACATCTATAATTCTTTGGTTTGAAGATCCCCTATATTTAAGTCCTTTATATTTTTTGTCTATTTCAAACTTTCCATCCACCAGTACATCTATGCACTCAAGTAACTTTTTACAGCTATCATCGTTAAATTCAATTAACTGTTCAAAAGTATACCCTGTGTAACACCATATGCTAAGTCCAAGAGCTTTTATTTCCTTTGAAAGCTGATACAGTTTTTCTGCTTGCTCAAATGGTTCTCCGCCGCTTAATGTGACTCCTTTAATTATTGGCATGTTATCCTTAATTCTATTTACTACTTCCTTTATGTATATAGAATCTCCATACTTAAAGTTTTGCATTTCCCTGTTGTGGCACCCTTCACAATTATGGCGACACCCTGACACAAATAACACACTTCTCATTCCCTGGCCATTTACAAGAGAATTATCTAAAAATCCAGCTACCTGGAGCCTAATATTACTTTCTTCCATATACCTTACACCCGACAAGTTGATCTGTAAATATACGAGTGATTATCTTCATTGCTCATTCTATCAGATCTTTCACAAACCTTTCCTGCACCAAATCTTTCATCTAGGCTTAAATATCCTGTTACTCTTGATATGCCTTGAATATTATTGCCTCCGCAATTTGGGCACAAATCCTCATCATTCAAGTAAGTTCCGCATTCCCTACAATATCTTATATGAAAATTTATTCCCAAATATGAAATATTAGTATTTTTATATGCATAATTTAATATATCCATAATTACATCTGCACTTGGATATCCGTCAATTTCAATATAGCTTATATGTCCACCGTTGCATATTTTATGATAAGGTGCTTCGATATCTATTTTTTTCTTTATAGAAATAGGGAATCCAACTGGTATATGATAGCTATTTGTATAATAGTCCTTATCAGTTACCCCTTTAATGCTGCCAAATATTTTTTTATCCTGTAAAATAAATTTTCCGCTTAAACCTTCTGCTGGAGTGGCATAGCATGACCAATTAAGCTTATCTATCTGTTTATACTTATCACAGAATTCTCTAATATATGAAATTATTTTTAATCCAAGTTCTCTTGCTTCATCAGTTTGTCCATGATGGTTCCCAATAATAGCTGTTAACGTCTCTGCGAGTCCTATAAATCCTATTCCCCAGGTTCCTTGTTTTAAAATTGGCTCAATAGAATCATCTGGAGTCAGATTTTCTGAACCCTTCATTAGTCCCTGTCCTGCCACAAATGGAAGATCCTTAACTCTTAACCTTTTTAATACATTATATCTGTGAAGCAATGACTCCCTTGATAATTCTAATCTGTTTTCAAGTAATTCAAAAAATTTATTAATATTTCCCTTAGATAATATACCAAGCCTTGGAAGGTTAATGGTTGTAGGAGCAATGTTTCCTCTTCCTTTAGTACCTGGCTCTCCATTTATATTTGACATTACATATGTACGGCATCCCATTGTAGCAGGAATATATCCCATATCATAATATTCTCTGTTAAAGTCCGAATCCAAATTCATAAAGGTTGGATTCATTCTCTTAGCTGCAACTCTACATGCCAATTTAAATAAATAGTAATATGGATCATTTTCCTCTCTATTTACCCCGCTTTTTACCCTAAATATTATATTTGGGAATATTGGCTGTTCACCTTTTCCTAATCCTTTTTCATATTGCAGTAAAAATATTTCACATACAAGCGCTGCATCCTTTGAAAGCGGTATTCCCAAATTAATTGATGAAAATGGTACCTGTGAGCCCGCTCTAGAGTGCATAGTATTAAGATTGTATACTATACCCTGCATAGCTTGTCCAATATTTTTTCTTAATTTTGCCTCAACTAGTTCTTCCAATCTTGGACCTTCTATTCCAAGTTCAATTAACTCTTTCTTTATCTCATGTCTGGTAGGTTCTACAAATGCTGCCATGTCATTGTCAAAATCAGGATGAGCCTGCCCTCCGAACATATCATTTTGTGTTGATTGAAGTAATATGCATGATAGCTCAGCAGCTGATTCTATTCTCTTTGGCTTATTTATTGTACCATAGCCAGTATTAAAACCTCTTCCTAGTATTTCTCCTGTAGGAATATGTAAACAATTTGTTGTCAAATTGTAGCTGTCAAGATCATGATAGTATATGTCCCCATTTTCATGGGCCTTTGCCAAATGCTTTGGCATTATGGATAAGTTATGCCATTTATTTGATTCGCTGGCTATTCTCAACAATTTAGATGAAAAATTGTTTCCAACATTGGCATTATCTCTATCTGTCTCCACGCCAATTTTTTCAATTGCGTTCATTAATTCAGATTTAATTTCTCTTATTTTTGTTCTTTCTTTTCTGTAGTTCGAATAAGCTAAGCCTATTTCCCTAAATTGATTTTTTAAAAGCACTTTTTCAACCATATTTTGGATTTCTTCAACAGTTATTTTCTTAGGATTAATATCTTCAATGTTTTCAATAACCTTTTGTGTAAGCTGAAAAATCTCACTTTCTTTGAGTTCATAACCTATTTCAATTGATGCCTTTTTAATTGCATTTGTAATTTTTATTGAATTGAATTCGGTTAATCTCCCGTCCCTTTTTACTACATGTAGCATACACTCTCCCCCTAAAATACTATATATTGTATGAACACTAGACATTATACTATGGAGTAAATTTTTAAGCAATTTTTAAATATGCCTTCTAGTCCATTGTATCTATATTTATTATCGAATACCTGATTTTTATCTTAATTATTAAGTGTGATTTAAACTTGTATTTATTTTTTTCCTCTAGCTAATATTTTCATTAGATTATAAATAATATATATTATGGGATTATTTATTGACTTATAATGGTATTGCCAACTGTATGACAGAATAATCTTATGTAAAATTATGTAAATGAGGTAGGTGTAGTAATGTTAAACCATAAAAAATTAATTATTTCTGGAATTCTAAGCATTGTTAGCTTAATTACAATATCTGGATGTTCAATTAAAAATACAAAAGATTCCACTACTGTATTTAAAAATAATACTGTTCCAGTAAAATACATATCGAAATTTACTGGTGAAGAAATATCTAAAGAAATATCTAATAAGGCACCATTTATGGCCATAATAGAAAATTCCAAAGATGCACGGCCACAGTCAGGCTTGATAAATGCTGATATAGTTTTTGAAACTATGGCAGAGGGTGGTATTCCTAGATTTATTGCAATTTATCAAAAAGAAGCCAGCAATAAAATTGGACCTATTAGAAGTGCACGCCCTTATTTTATTGATTTAACTAAAGAATACAATCTTCCTTTTGCACACTGCGGCGGCAGTGAGGAGGCCATAATGTCTATAAAGAGCGAAAATTTAATGAGTCTAGATGAAATGTCCCATGGTAATTTTTACTGGAGAGATAAGGCAAGAAAGGCTCCTCATAATTTATATACTTCATCAGAATATATTACAAATCTGTTAAGTCAGGAGAACTTTAACAACAAGCCAGCTTCAAATTTGCAATTTGATAATAATTACTGGAATAATAGCAATTTACTTTCTGCTAATAAAGTTAATTTAAAATTAAATAAATATTATTCCACATTATATACTTTAAACAATTATAAGTATAATAAATCCATGGACTCAGCTCCATTACTAGATAAAGACAGCTCTCAAGCTGTTTCAACCAATAATATTATAATACAGGTAACAAAAATTAAATTACAGCCTGATGGTCAGCACCTTCAAATTGACCTGGTTGGTGAAGGTGATGTGTATGTTATTAGCAATGGAAAATATGTAAAAGGTAAGTGGTATAGAAAAGATACCTCTTCACCTACCATATTGGAAGATACTAGTGGAAATGCAATTCCTCTTCATACCGGGAAAAGCTGGTGGCATATAGTTGATAAAAACTGTATTGTGGATATAAACTAATTTTTACATTGAAATTCATAAGTGATAAAATAGTATATGCACTAATATATAAATTAAATGATTGGAGATGTAAGCATGGATAACAACTTAAAAAAGCTGGTTAGAACTTCTTTATTTTTGGCTTTAGCTATAGTGATACAAATAATGGGTAAGAACTTTCCACAAATCAATCAATTTTTAGTTGGCCCAATAATTAATGCTATTTTAATCTTAACAGCGTTTATGTGCGGCCCAATATGGGGTGTTTCGCTAGGAGTATTAACTCCTATATTAGCCTGGCTAACAGGTCAATTAGCATCACCACTGGCACCTTTTATACCGTTTATTATAATTGGTAATGCTATTTTTGTAATTTTCTATGGATTATTAAAAAACTACAAATCCTATGGGAAATATATTGGTATTATTGCTGGTGCCTTGTTTAAATATATCTTTTTAAGTCTGTCAGCCTCAAAATTAGTACATGTATTTAATTTGGCAATACCTAAGAAAATAGCTGATAAGCTTATAATAATGATGAGTACTCCTCAACTTATAACTGCTTTAGTTGGTGGTTTTATAGCTATTTTATTAATTGACATATTGAATAAGAGAAATGTTCATAGTTTGTAAAAAAATTAGGTGATTCACATTACCTTATATGATAATAAGCCCAGTTATTATTTACTGGGCTTATTATCATACAATATTAACTTTAATTATTTGGCTTTTTCCACCTAAATCTTTTAGGATGTCATTTAACTTAATATATCTTGGCACTAGCAAAGTATACAAGCTTTTATATCCTTGATCACCATCATCCTCCACACTAAATTCTATATTTTTTACTTTAATATTCTTTTCTTCAAAGTAATCTGTTACCTTATTTACTGCTTCTTTTTTCTCTAAATAAGTGATTTCTAATTTAACAATATTCATCTTGTCTAAAAACCTAGTTTCAAACTTTTTTAAGGTTACTAAGCTGATTACTACAGCTATGGTTGAAAATAGTGTTAAACTATAATAGCCTAATCCTATTGCTAATCCAATACATGCTACCACCCATAGGCTTGCTGCAGTTGTCAAACCCTTCACAGAACCCTTATCCTGTATTATTGTACCTGCACCTAAAAAGCCAATTCCGCTTATCACCTGTGCTCCCAATCTTCCTATGTCAGCTTTAAATGACCCGGATAAATCTGGATGAGCCATAATAATTTGCTCTATATTTTGTATATCATAAAGCTGTATCATAGATATCACGCATGCACCAAGACAAACCAGTATATGAGTTCTGAATCCTGCTGGCCTATTTTTGTACTCTCTCTCATAACCAATAACGCCACCAACAATTATAGCTATTATTAATCTTAATATTACTTCGTATACCTTCATTTATTCTCCCTTTAGATAATTATAAAATAATCAAACTAACTCTAATGTATTATTTTCTCTTATAGAAAAGGTACAAAGTTTCGTACCTTGTACCTATAATTCAATTACATCTTTATATTGTTTTATATTTTGTTTTTTTCTGTTATTTTTGTATTTATACATTTTCTTATCTGTAACATTGAGTATATCCTCCACAGAAAGCATATTATCCTTATCTAAGTAATATACTCCATAACTAAAGCTTAAGCGTATTGAGCCTATATTATTTTTTAACAGCAGTTCCCTTATGTCTTCCATTTTTTCTTCAGCTTTTTCCTTATCTATATTCCTTAAAAATAAAGCAAATTCATCTCCGGATAATCTTCCATATATATCTGTCTTTCTAATATTCTGCTTAAGAATAGCTGAAAATATTCTTAAAGCAGCATCCCCTGCACTATGTCCATAGGTATCATTAATGCATTTAAAATTATCAATATCCATTGATACTATAACGCATTTTTCTCCTGTTATTTTAATATTTTCAATTTCCTTGGCAAAAAGCTGTTTCATATACCTTCTGTTAAATACACCAGTTAATTCATCAAAGTTAGCTAGGTGTCTTAGGCTGCTTTGAATCGAGGATGTTTTTAATGCCAGCTGCAACTCATTTTTAATATAATTCATTATATAAATATCCTCTTTATCAAATCCTTTGCCTTTATTTATACCGTCTACATTAATAATTCCAATAAATTTTTTATCAATATAAATAGGTGAACTAATTATGCAATTTATATTCAAAGCCTCATATCTTTTCAATTCATCTACATTATCTTTCTCTACAATTTTTTCATCCAGCTTCTTTGGATTTGTAATTAAAGCCGTTTTAGTAAAATTATTTATTTCATATAAAAATACCTCTTCCTTTTTTAATGTAAGCTTTTTAATTTTTTCAGAATAGCCAATTAGCGCCTTATAATGAAATAATCCATCTTCCTCTAATGTAAGTATGCTTCCTTTAGAAGCATTTGGAATTAATTCAATAGCTGTTTCCAATAAAAGATTGTACACATTTTCTTTATCATTCATATCCAATGTATTTATTCTATCTGATAGAATATACATTTTTTCCTTTATAGTTCTTAATGTAGCTATCTTATTCCTCATTTTTAAAATTAAAAATGCTTCATAAAATACTATAAGTGCAAGCAAAGTGATTAAAATAATAGCCCCCCATTTTACCACTGTTATCCCCCCATAGATTATCTCTTGTATTGTAAAAAAGTCTTACCCTAATATGATTATAATTCTTGAAACAAAGGTTTACAATATATTTTGCAACATTAATATGGATTAAAATGTATATTTTTATAATATTCGTAAATAATATTAACACTAATTAAATTTAATTCTGGAGGTAAGACATGATTGGAAGAATAATTGAAATAAATTCTGCAGATGCCTATGTAAATTTTGAGGATGGTACCACAAAAAATATTCCTTTATGTTATCTTCCTGCTGATATTCATGAAGGATCATCAGTAAACATTCACCCTTCCCATGAAGATGTTAATAAACATACCATGTCAAACAGCCATTTAAATAACAACATATTTTAAAAAAGAAGTGTCAGTATATTTAAACTAACACTTCTTTTACATTATTTATTTAAAATGCAGCAATCACCATATTCTAAAAGCTTATTTCTTATATCTATTGACTTATCTTCATCAACAAGAACTATTAAATAATCTCCAGCATAAAGCATTGTATTTCCCTTTGGGATAATTTCCTTTATCCCTCTTTTCACTCCTACTAATAGACAGTATTGCGGCCATTTGACTTCCTTAATCTTTTTATTCTCTAACATACTTCCAATGGAAACAGGGACTTCCAAAATTATCTTTTCTGTATTTTCATTTTTTACATAACTCTTTTCCTTATTTATCAATATCCTGTCTAATAAAGCTTCATATACTGGTTTAGATCCCATAGCATCCGCTACTATATAAGCCACTATAGAAACAATGGTAAGGGACAATAGATGACTAAATGACCCCGTCATTTCAGTAATCAGAATACTTCCTGTAATTGGGGATCTTACTATGGCTGTAAAATATCCAGCCATACCTAGTATAATAAAATTATTAATATATACAGGATTCATATGAAATATTAAAGTTGCCAGATTTCCAAATATACATCCTATTAATGCACCTATTACTAATAAAGGTAAAAATATTCCACCAGGAGCACCTGAACCATAACTAATCATAGTAAATATAAACTTTACAATCACTAATAAGATTAAAGTGCCTATTGCAAAATTATTATTAACTAAAGATAAGATTAGTTCATGACCGCCTCCCAACACTTGAGGCAGCACAATGGCCAAAATTCCAGCCAGTACAAATGGTATTATTGGCTTTAATTCTGTCTTAAGCCATTTTGCAGAATCATAAATCTTTAGAGTTTTTAACAATGATACATTAAAGACTACGCCTAAAGTACCAACTATAACTCCAAGCAAAATAAGATAAAAATAATTATTTAATGTTAAAGGGCTTAATTTATGAAAATCAAACACAGGATTAAGCCCAAAAAATTCTTTAGATACAAAATCTGCAGTTAAGGCAGATGACATTGCAGATAAAAGTATTAGTGGGGAAAAGTTTTTATGTATCTCTTCTAATGAAAAAATTACGCCAGCTAACGGGGCATTAAATGCAGATGCCAACCCTGCACTAGCACCGCTTGTTATAAGAAATTTTTCTTCCACCTTTAGTCTTTTAAAAGTTCTGCTAAATCCTTGTCCTACAGCCGCTCCTATTTGTATAGATGGCCCTTCTCTGCCCAATGAAAGGCCTGCACCTAATGATATTATTCCTCCAATGAATTTGCTAATAATTACTGTTAACCAATTCATATCTAAGTGTCTTAGAAGAACTCCCTCAGTTTGAGGAATACCGCTTCCGCTTATCATAGGTTCCTTTCTTACTAGTGTACCAACAATATAACCAAGTATAATCAAAGCTATAATCCAAACTATAATATACCAATAATTATGCTTTTGAATTGCATAAAGTCTTTTTGTTAGTTCTCCTAATTTTTCAATAGACAACCTATATAAAACAATAATAAGCCCGGTTAATGCCCCTATACATATTCCCTCTAAAACAAGATTTAATTTCAAATTATGCCATTGGCTTAGTGTATTGTATATGTTATTTTCACTACTCTCATCATGCAAGTTTATCTCTCCCTTATTAATACAATTACCACTGGCATTATTTTATTTTTTATAGATAAAATTGTGGAATAAATTTGAATATCTCTTACTGTTGGCTATGTAGTCTTCACAGTTACCATTTTCAAGATTTTCAACTAAGTCTAAATCTATTGGAAGTTCTTCTAACAAAGGTATTCCCAAATATTCTGCTTGTTCTTCAGCACTTCTTTTACTAAATATTCTCATCTTTTCACCACAATTACCACACTGAACATAAGACATATTTTCAACAACACCAGATATTTTTACATTCATTTTTTCAGCCATAATTACTACCTTTTTAACTATCATAGAAACCATGTCTTGAGGTGTTGAAACTACTATCATACTTTCAACAGGTAAGCTCTGCATTATGGTCAATGCTATATCACCAGTTCCTGGAGGCATATCAATAATTAAATAATCTAGTTCATCCCAAACAGTATCTGTATACATTTGAGTCAAAACACCTGTAATAACAGGCCCCCTCCAAATAACCGGCTGCTCTTCCTCTTCAGTTAACAAATTTAAGGATATTATTTTAATACCTAATTCAGTTTCAACTGGCATGAATTTTACCTGTTCATTATTTACTGGTACCATTTCAGCTCTTTTTTTATTTACGTTAAAAATTCTAGGAATGGAAGGGCCTGTAATATCACCATCTAAGATACCAACTGAATATCCTGCTTTTTTTAATTTTACTGCTAACATAGCTGATACAGTTGATTTACCTACTCCTCCCTTTCCACTAATCACACCAAGAATGTGCTTTATTCTGCCATACTTAGGTATTATTTTAGAACAGCTCTCTCCTTTACTATTACAACTTCCTTTACTTGCACAATTATCACACTTGCTCATATTGATCCTCCTTTAAAAGTCACTTTGTTTTGTCTCAGAAATATTCATATTCCATTGTCCACTTTCATATTTATCCAATATATATACCTTTTTTTCATTGTTATTAGATTTATCAGTAAAAGTAATTATTGCTTTATATAAAGTAGACTTATATCCCTGAGTTTGCACAGAAATTATTGAATCATAATTTTCCTTTTCTGCTGCGTTAGTCATTAATTGTGTATTCTTTGTTTTAGAACTTAATTCACTTTTAAAGTCCTCTAAATCAGTTGATAATATAAATTTTGCAACATCTACATCATCATAAATATTTATTCCAACTTTTTTAGTTCCATTAGCATTGGTTCCGTATTTTTCTATTGCATTTATAATAGACTTATAATATATTACTTCAAAATCCTTTGGTTTTCTTATTGTCCAAAAACTCTTTATAATATCATTATCTATTCTCTTTGAAACTATGTATATTTTATTATCACTATATAGATTACCAAAATCCTTCCTATCCAATCCTGCTACATATTTAAATTTATGTACAATATTATTCCCCTCATACATTTCAAAAATATAATCAGGTTCTAGGTTAGTTTTTTCTTTTACTGTTTTTGCTGAAGATAGAATGTCATATAATTCACTAATGGCCTTTGTATCTGTGACTAAAAATCTAAATCCTTTATCCCTTGTGCTTTGAATTATTATTTTTTGAACTTTATTTTGTTTTATATATTCAAAGTCATTGTTTTTTAAACCAAGCCTTACTTGAACATCATTGATTTTGCTGCAGCCCGAAAAAAGAGATGCTATAAGCATCAGACAAATGGCAGCTAAAAATAATTTATTATGGCCAAGTGTTCTTTTTATTCTCAAACTAAGTTCCTCCTAATATAGCATACTTTTCCTAATCCTCTGTTCTTTTGTTTATGAAATGAAAATTAAAAAAGACTATTCCAGCAATTAATGTAAAAATGCTGATAAATTGTGAAGTTGATAAAACTCCAACAGCACCTCTTGGATCATCTCTGAAAAACTCAACTATAAATCTTCCTATACTATATATTATTACATATAAGGCAAATGTTTGGCCTTCCTTGTGATTTTTTCTATCATACCATATTAAAAACAATGCTAATAAAAAATCAAAACAAGAAGAATATATTTGAGTGGGATGTCTTATAACATCTGGTGGCGCAAAAAGAGAATTTTTAAAATTTACACCTATGGGCAGAGTAGTCTCTCTTCCATAACAACATCCAGCTAAAAAGCATCCAATTCTCCCGAAGCCCTGAGCTAATGCCACAGTTGGTATTACCATATCAAAAATTTTAAGTGTATTCCAATTTTTTCTCCTAGAATAGAAATATACCGCAACCGCCCCTCCAAATACTGACCCATATACCACAAATCCATTTCCTATATTCTTAAGTATGGATGGATCTTTAACTATATATGTTATTTCAGTAATAATAAATAATACTTTTCCCCCAATAACACCTGAAATAATAGCTAAAATGCTCATATTAAATATGTGATCTTCATTATAGCCTCTTTTCTTTGCCCTATATCCTAATAAAATCACAGCACAGCATATTCCAATTGCTATCATAGTACCATATCCGTAAACATTCACCCCGAATAACCTAA
Organism: Clostridiaceae bacterium; assembly: GCA_029256485.1. Next base: position 4,606 of record JAQSXU010000032.1, on the reverse strand, counting down.
AAAGAATGGGTCTCATAATAATCCCCCTTAAACTTTTCAATAAAATGTACAGAATTATTATAACACAAATATTATTTATCCACTGAAAATTTTATCAATATAGTAAATATTATAATTCTGTTAATTCATCACTTATCTATGAATTTACTGCTTTCAACTATAGTTTTAAATACCATATTTAAGTCTTCCTTATAGTTATCTTCTCTAGTATAAAAAGCAAATCTTATGAATCCATTTTTAATTTTAATAAAGTATTCAATGCCCTTATAGTAAACATCCTGTCCATTTAATACTGTATACTCCACCAAGTATGCGCTTTTTCCATTAATGATTGTGGGTTTTATACTATAATTTTTATAGGTATTTTGTTTCTCAGCTATTATCTTACTATTTTCTAAAAACATCTTCAATTCTTCATTCAGCTGCCATACCTGTACATATCCGTATATTTTAGAATCCTTTGATTTAAAACCATTATGATATATTATTTCACCACCGCCAAAATTTTTTCCCTCTGTACTCCATGTTTCCGGAAGTTTATAAGTAAGCTTTCCATCCAAAGCATTATATCCTTTTAATGAGTCCATACCATTTTGTATAAGTGAAGTAAGTTTCAATCTTTGCTGGAAACTTACTTCAATAAAAAACATTATTACCATAAGACCTGAAATTATAAGCATAATGCCAAGCTTTTTTCTATCAACAACAACTACCTTCATAATTATCATTCTCCTAATTAATATTTCAATAATAAATATATGAATTCATTAGAACAAATATTAATAAAGAAGAGTATGCCTGGGCATACCCTTCTTTATTACTTAACAGGTATTATAATTGTAGAGTTTCTAAAATCATAAAACATCAGCCAATATCCCATGCTATCTTCATGCTCTTCTCCATGTTTTAATGGTATCCAAGTTACAAATCCAGATTTTCCGCCATATGGTTGTTCTTGTCTGCACTTCTTGCCAGGTACTCCATAAACCAAATACTTCATTTTACCTTCATTATTAAATTTGTAACCTAAAATATAGTGACCATACTGTTTAATATATGGATAATAGCTGATCATAGGATAATATAAAACTGTATACTTATTATAGTCAGCACAGTTATACATGTCATTAATATTCTTAATATCAACTTTATACCATGTACACTTTTTTATCTCGTGGCTTAATTCCTTTAATTCTTCTAGGCCCTGGCTTATTCCCCTAAAGAATTCACCAACAGCACCTAAAGGATATTTGTTTATATTTCTATTTTCTAATTCATCATCACCAGCAAAGGTAATATTTTCTTTTTTGGCTTCCTTTTCAATTTTCTTATCATCTTTTCTCTCAACTTCAACTTCTTCAACTTCGGCTTCTTCAACTTCGGCTTCTTTTTCATTATTTATGCTGCTGCTTGTATCTTCACTTTTTATATTATTTTTATTATCTCTTTCTTGCTGCTTGGAATTTTCATATTTTGTTTCATCTTCATAGGTTTCACTTTCATTAATATTCCTTTTAACTTGTTCCGCCTCTGATTTATCTTCTTTATTAACTGCCTTTACTTCCTCAATACTTTTTTCATATTCATCAAAGATGCTATTAGTTTCTGCAGGTTTATCATCTTCCATTGTTCTAACAGAATTGTCCACCATTTCAAACCCCTTCCATTGGGGTATATCAGTGGAAGCAAATCCACTCATTACAGATATTATGTTTGAATCCAGTAACTTTACAATAGCTGCTCCAGATATTTTATCCATAGAAATTTTGCTGTCACAAATGCTATCTATTGGATATTCGTATGTTATATCTGCTCTTCCATAATCGTCTATGTTCAATTCTCCTATCTTGATAATCTTTTTTACTTCTTTCTTATTACAGATTAAGATCATGTAATATGGTGCTGGTTCCTTTTTTAAATTTTGAACATAATAAGAGACTTTACATTTATCATTTTTATTTTCCAGCTTTAAGTAACCAGAAGGAAGCTTATCGGTAGAAGTGGCATAGCCTTTTCATCTTCCTGCAATATGATAAAATATCTACTATAATTCTTTTTTTGTGCCAACTTATGATACCTCCATATATTTTATTCATTATAATATATGAGGCAATTATCAAAAAGTGAACAAAGACGTGACATCTTATAGTAATTTATTTATACAATTTGATAACTCACCAAATTCTTCTATAGAAAGTGTTTCTCCCCTCCTTTTAGAATCAATACCAGACTCACGGAATGCCATCTCCAATTTATCCTTATCTAAGGAAATATTTTTCAGAGCATTCCACAATGTTTTTCTTCTCATATTAAAAGAGCTTCTTACAATTTTAAAGAAAAGTTCTATATTATCTAACTTAGTTCTTGGCTCAGCAAGTCTGTCCAGTCTAACGACCATAGAATCCACCTTTGGTTGAGGCACAAAGCTTGAGCATGTAACCTTTCTAATTATTTTTGCATCACAATAATATTGAACAAGTATTGAAATAGCACCGTACTCCTTGCAATCTGGTTTAGAAGTAATTCTCTCTGCTACTTCCTTTTGTATCATGATTGTAAGACTTTTAAAATTGTAATGCTCATTTAACAGCTTTGCAATTATAGGTGTTGTAACGTAATAAGGTAAATTAGCTACTAACTTTACACTTTTCTCTTCCCCTATGATTTCATTGTAATCAATCTTTAGAGCGTCTTTATGTATTATTTTAAGATTATTAAATTCTTTTAATTCCTCTTCTAATATTGGTATTAAATCTGAATCAAGTTCTATTGAACATACCCTTTTTGCCCTCAATAAAAGTTCTTTTGTTAGCGTACCAATTCCTGGTCCTATTTCAATGACAAAATCATCTTTAGAAATATCAGCGTTTGTAACAATATCCTCTAATACAGAATTATCTATTAAGAAATTTTGGCCTAAACTTTTAGAAAATTTAAATCCATACTTTTTTACTAAATCTAATGTTGATATTTTATCCATTACTAATCCCTTCTTCAACTTTCTTTAAACACTCTATAAATTCTTCCCTTGAAACACCATAATTATTTAACCTTGACACAAGTTGAGCACCATTGCAATATCCTATTCTTAATTCTTTACCCAGGGACTCTCTTCTTTTTCTGGATAATTTATCTCCAATAAGTTTAAAGAAATACATATCTTTAATATCAAATTCTTCCCTTGATTCCTTTACTTGGCATTTAGCTGATTCTAAAGCCCTTATTATGGCATCCGGGGCTGCATTTTCAACTCCTATATCTCCCTCATTGTATCCTTCCTGCTGTGTTATATACGCATGTTTAATACCCTTAACTCTTTTAGAAATAATTCTTCTGATTTTTTCTCCTGCAAAATCAGGGTCTGTAAACACAATAACTCCCTGCCTTTTTTGAGCTTCTCTTATTTTTTCTATTACTTCTGCATTAATTCCAAAACCTCCAACGGCTATAACCTCTGCATCTAATGCTCTCTTCACAGCCGTTATATCATCCCTGCCCTCTACTACAATTACTTCTTTAATCAATAAAGATACCTCCAAACTAGTATTTAATACTATCAATAATTATTCAAAACACAAAAATAGGAGCTTGGCGCTCCTATTTCAAAACGTAAACTGTCACTGTTCTTACTCCCCAACGGTTAGTTTCGGAGTAGGTATTGAAGTATAAATCAACTTTGCTGCCTTTAATCGCTCCACCAGTATCCTCAGCAATAGCATAACCATAACCATCTATATATAATCTTGTTCCCAACGGTATTACCCTAGGATCAACTGCTACAGAACTATATCCGCCATTATTTCTTCTAACGTGAGTACCTGATGCAGTATGGCCTCCACCAGTATATGCTGTAGACGTAAGTGTTAATGCTTTTGTATATAGCACTTTACCACCACGAGAAGGAGTTATTGCTCCTAAAGTTCCCATAGCTACTATTTTTTGAGTTGGCTGCTTTTTCACTGTTTCACTGGTTACTTTTCTTGATACTTCTTTACCGTCTTCATAAATTACCCTAGTTGTGATTTCTTTTTCTCCTGGAATGCCTTCTTGAAGTGTTTTGTTTACCCCTTGCTCAGAGTTATCATCTTTTTTTACAATAGTTGAATAATCAATTAGCTGCGTTTGCTTAATTATTTTAGAATCCACTCTAACAACAACAATTTTCATTCCATCACTTATTGAAGCATCTCTGCTTGGAGAAACTTTATCATAGTCTTGTACCCCAATATTTTCTGCTTCTAGCATTTTCTCCACATTGTTTTCTGCTGTTTGTATTTGTAACTTCTTTCCGTCAACTTCTACTTGAACTTTTACTGCTTTTGTTATTGCAATTTTGCTTCCATTCTTTATTTCACTGTCAAGACCAGATGATGTCTTATCCTTTGGTCCTATTATTATATTATTTGCGCTAAGTACACTTCTAAATGTGCTTCTAAAAGTAGTAATTTTTGTTTCTTTTCCATCAATGGATACTATAATATTCTTTCTTGTGTTGATTATAACAATCGTTGAACACATCAAAACTAACATTATAACAAAAATTGTTTTAGGACCACTGGAAAAAAAAGATTTTAGTTTGTCTTTAATTTTCCCTTCCATAAAATAC
>JAQSXU010000157.1 GCA_029256485.1 Clostridiaceae bacterium | reverse complement strand
GTTTGCCATGTGACAGCGCTTATACCATTGATCAAAAATTTTAAACTCTCCATAAATTTACTTCTCCTTACTAAATCTATATTTTTTTAGTGACAAATAATAAACAATAATAGTCCTCCAATATTAATATGGCAGTATATCTAAACCATTTGAAGAAGTATATGCATTTAGCGTAGTCACTGATAATATTAAAGTTATTTACATAAGAGTAATTGAAGAATTGTTATCATATAGGTGAAAGAGCAATTATTAATGTATAAACATAGTTCTTCCGGGCTATATTTACATAAAATAATTGCTCCACTGATCTAATCTTAACTCTTGTACTGCTTCTGCAATTTATACTTATGTTTAGTCAGTAATATCACCCACAGATATTAGATATGAACTTATGATGGTATTTTTATAAATGCTTGTCCAGGATCAATTTCTGTTCTGATTAATTTAATTATTTCTGGATCTGGAGCTTCTAGTTGAACAGCTCTGGAAACATCTATATCAAAACCAGTATTTTCTATTACCATTTCAGGTGAACTTGTTGGATAATATGCAGCTAAATACATTCTCTTAGTTTCTTCATCAAATTTTAGAACTCCTAAATCAGTTACTACCATTAAAGGACCACGGTTTCCAGGTAATCCATGTTTTTCTCTTCCTCCTGGGCCGCCCATCCATCCTGGGCTAGTTACATAATCAATTTTATTTATAAATCTACGTTTTTCATGCTGCATCATAATGATAGTATTACAATAAGTAGCAATACCATTTGCTCCGCCGCTTCCAGTAAATCTAGTTTTAGGATTATTGTAATCTCCAATACATGTGGAGTTTACACTTCCATAAGGATCTATTTGAGCTCCGCCGATGAATGCTATCAATCTATCTGTATCATGTAACCATTCATTAACTTCAAAACCAACAAATCTTATATTAGGCCATTGTACTCCACAATGTGCCATAAATCTTATATCACCAACACTTCGAGGAACTTCAATTGGGCTGCAATCCATAAGTCCACTCTCAACAATTAGATTACACTTTGGAGCATATACACGCTTTGCTAATGACGCTCCTATTAAAGGCAGTCCAGTACCTACTATTACTACTTGACCATCTTTAATACTTTTACCTATAGTAATTGCTTGCATTTCCTTATTTGTATAATAATTATTTTCAGCCATTACATATCCTCCTTAGAAACATCAGCTTTATAACCATATCCTGGTGTAGGCTTTAACTTAGCTAATCTAGTTGCTCCTATTAAATTTAAATACTCTTCATGATTTTTTACACCATAAACATATTTATTTAGAAATTCTATAAAACCTTCATCTGTCTTTGAAGCAACATCATATTCTTTAAAATATGGGTTATCATAATCATAGTAATCATAACACTGTGAAGGATGAGCCCCAAATGGAACATGTACAACAGCATCTACACAGAAACAAGGTATAGAGTTCTTAGTTGGTTCTCTTCTTATTTCCTCATTGCTAAGAAGTTCCTCACATGTTACAATAGTTTTTCTAGCAGCAACAGCAATATCTATATCGTGAAATTCATCACCAAATATTCTTACTGTACCATCTGGAGAAGCTTGCTGTACATGTATTACTGCAGTGTCTAATTTAGGTACAGGCAAAGCTACTACCTTTTGACCTGGCTCAAATGGATTGTCCACATAAATAAATTTATCATTTGGAACTTTATCAAGCTCAAGACGTTTTTCTTTACTTATGGCCCATTTATCAGTTAAATCTGAACCCATCATTAAATTAACTGGTAAATAAGGTAAACCTAATGAAGCTGCATGAAGCATTAACATAATTGCATCCTGTGAATAATCTTCATAAATTAATGTTCCATTTTCAATTGATTTACGGAATCTTCTTGAAACATTAGTAACTCCTGAATTAGCAGTATAACAATTGTTATATACTTTAACTCTTCCTTCTCCTATTAACATATCCCAATCTCCGCCTGCAGGACCAGCTTCAACTACAAAATCCTTTTTTCCCTGACGAAGGATTTCATGTACTGCAGCGTAAGGTTTCCTGTTAGTGGTAAATCCTCCAAATGAGATATGATCTCCATCTTCAACAAATTTTGAAATAGCATCCTCTAATGAATAAACTTTATTACTCAACTTATACCTCCTGTAATTTTTTTCATCTCTGAAATTAATTTTTTATCGTTCATTTTAGTAACTCTAAAAAAATAACAGTTACGATATCTTTCCTAAAGAAAAACTCTTCTATTTGTTCATCTCTAGAACATCTGCAAAAGCTTGTAGAGATGTATCAACTTGTCCAAAATCCTTCATCTGGTGGTCAAATCCAAATCTAACATGTGGAATATGAGCCTCATCCAGTGCTTTCTTTAATGAAGGATATTCTATTTCTTCTGGATCACAAAAAGTCATCATTGCTAAAGCAAGACCTTGAGCACCGCTCTCTTTGATCAAATTAATAATATGCTTTGGTCTTGAATCAAGAGTAGGATCATATAGAATTGGGTCATCATTCTGGTTAGCATACTGTACAGCTAATGCACGCATAGGATCACCAGATTCACTTGCATCTACTCTAATAGGACGGCTCTCATTTGCAACATCATCTGCTACAATGGCAATATTATGATTTTCAAAAATCTTAAGCAAATTAGCATTATCCAGCATAATTCCTGAAGTAATAACCTTTGTACCCTTCCATTCTTGAACTGGTAGAACTTCTAATTCATCATTTAATTCTTTAAGCATTTTAGTGTGTTCTGGTTTTAGCATAAAATATGCACTTTTAAATACACTGCTTCTTCTAGTAGGAGTAACTACTCCTGGATGCTTTCCTGCTAATTTAACAAAACGTCTGCGTTCTGCACGGCTTTCGTTATATACATGAATAGCATCTCTTAATTTTTCATCAGTTATTTCAACGCCTGAAATTTCCTCAAGCTGTTTTTTTACATTTGCATACTGGTACATTGTATATTTAATTCCATATTCCGGCTGACGATTTTGTCCCATTGCCAAAAACATAAATGGAATCTTTGGTAGAGCAACACGGAAATTCTGTGAAAAAGGACGTAGAGTATCACAGTAAGTACTAACAATAACTCCTGATAAATTATCAAGTTCTCCTGTCAATCCCATTTCAAGTATCATTTGAGCTAAGGAACAGTAGAATGTTGCAAAGTACTTTTTAGCTTCATTTGGAGAACCAGATTTGCCCCAAACTCCGAAGGGAACCATTCCTGCAGCGTGGACTAATTCTTCTGGTGCATAGTAAGGAAAACAGCCAATTGCCTTTTTACCTTCTGCAAGATATTTGTCTAACTGTTGCTTTGGATTTTCAGATATCTTCTGAAATCCATCTAAAAGTTCTTCTATTCTACTCATGCTTTATTCCTCCCTTTACATCAGAATCCTTAAGTTTTTTAGCCTTCAATTCTTCCATTTCCTCAAACAGACCCTGAACACGTGTTTCATATTGAGCCTGAGAGAAATTTCTTGGATCAGCTTGGTCACCATCAAATCCTACAACTGGAACATTTAAATCCTTACGGAATCTTCTTTCCATTTCAGGCATATAACCACTCCAAGCCTTGCAGCTTCTATTATAGTGAACCAATACTCCATCAACATTGTTTTCTCTGCAAATACCTTCACGCCATGCAACGCCTGTTTCTAAGCAAACGGAGTTAGGAGCTTTGCAATATGCTCTCAGAAGTGAATCCAAATCATCATAAACAAATCCAAATGCAGGGGCATAAACAACAGCAGTAGTATTAATTCCATTAGCTTTCAACGGCTGGAATAATGTTTTCAATTCTGGCCAGCATGGTATACCTTCAAACATAATTCTATGTTTTTCTTCGTAGTGCCATGTTGATGTGCCATCTTTTACAGACTGTTCGTATTCTTCTGCAAGTTGTTCAAATCCCTCTGCAGCCTTAGTTCTGCACCTTGCAGTAACTACGTCTGCCATATGGTTGAAAAGATCAAATCCGCTTAATGGTGATGGTGTATTCTGACAATAAGAGCAAGCTTTTAACCATGCTTTTGCGGTACGATTTGCATTTTTACAAACTTCCTTAAACTTTTCATCATCCCATTTACGTCCACTTAGTTTTTCAAGCTGGTGAATACAATCATAGAACTGACCTTTCATATATTCCACATTTTCATCACTAACATGTTCAGTATTGTTATATGGAACATCAAACATAATTAAAGGAATGTTATGCATTCTTGCCAGATTTTCATACCATTTTGTCATACAATTACATATATTTGTACAACACAATACAAAATCAGGCTGAGGCATAGGACGTTCATCAGCTTCAAAACCAGCTCCGTATGCAAGATTAATTCTAGCATATGCGCATATATCGTTATCATAGCCCATTGACTCAGCTTCTTTGCACATTCTTTCACCACCGTGACGTGCTGCAATACCAGCTGCCTGATTTTCAGGATAAACTACAGCTAAGCCAAGAGTTTCAGCAATTTCTCCAGGGAATTTAGAAGAAGACCATCCTACAAGCTCACCACGTTTCTTTGCTTCAAAAGCTTGTGCATACACTTCAGAAACAACATCACGCAAAACTTGCTTAGCAGGTTTTTTCTCCTCCTCAGCTTTTTTTGGTGCAGAATCTAAATTCATTTTTTCACCTTCAATAGACATTATTTCACTCTCCTTACAATGATTACTACTAATATTTTTATTATTGTTTACAAAATTTCTTGTAAGCATATAATGCAGCACCTAAGGCTCCATTATACTGAACCAAAGGTGACGTATGTATTTTATGGTGGAGATCCTCTTCAAGCGCCTTTACAACACCGCCATTCAAAGCTACACCACCGGTCATAACAACTTCATCTTCAACACCTATTCTTTTTGCTAGAGCCCCAACTTTACTTGCTACTGAACAGCAAATTCCTTCAACTATATCACATCTATTAGTATTATTAGCTAATTGGGAAATCACTTCAGATTCAGCAAAAACAGTACATGTTGAACTGATATTCACTTTATTGGTAGATTGTGCAGCTAAATTTTCCAGGTCTCCTACTTTTACTTCCAGAACTCTTGCCATTACATCAAGGAATCGTCCTGTACCTGCTGCACATTTATCATTCATAACAAAATTGACAAGCATACCTTCAGGACCAATTTTTAAAACTTTTGCATCCTGGCCTCCAATATCGATGATAGTTCTGACATTTGGGAAAAGGTAGCACGCACCCTTTGCATGGCAGCTTAATTCACTCATCTGCTCATCAGCAAATTTCAATGTATTTCTTCCATAGCCAGTTGCCAAAACATATGATATATCCTCTTTTGTCATTCCAACTTCAGATAATACCATATCAAGTGCACGTGCAGGCCCGCTGGTTCCAGCGCCTACATCTACCAGGGATTTTCCAACAATATCCTTGCCATTTTTCAATATAACACATTTAGACGCTGTGGAACCAATATCTATGCCGAGTGTGTATATATCTTTCATTATTTATTATTCCTTTCTGAAAGCATAGCTGAAAAGTAATTTACTTATCAGCTATGTATAAATTTATTATTTTATTTTAAAAGGCTTCCAACTACTGACATGAAGATAGGGTTAGCAATATCTACAACCAGTACTGAAAATGCGGGATATAGTACCCATGCAACATGAGCATAACCATATCTGTCTATAACTGCTTGCTCAGCTGCAACTGCATTGGAGCCTGATCCCATGCCCATACCAACAAATCCTGCACACATAATTGCTGCATTGTAATCACTTTTATACATTCTGAATGCAATGAAGTAAGTGAATAGGAACATCATTAAAGTTTCTGCAGCTATTATTATAAGCATTGGACCCATTGCTGATGCAATCTTTGTCAAATCCATTGTCATAATGGTAATAGCAAGGAATATATCCAAGCTTATGCTTTCTATAGTTTCTATTTCTGGCAGATAGAATTTAACACCAAGACCTTCTAATACATTACGTGAAATAGCTCCTGCAAAAAGGCAACCAATAAAGTATGGCATCTCAATCATAGGAATCATATTCAACAATGTATAAATTGGAATTCCTAAGGCAGCGATAATTGTAATCATACATACCATTTTAAGTAATCTTTCTGTGTTAAGTGGAGTAACTGTTTCCTTCTCTTCTTTTTTAAGTTGTTCATCTTCTGGATGTGGTTTTAAATTATGTTTCTTTATAAGAAGTACAGCGATTGGTCCGCCAAGTAAGCTTCCAAGAATCATTCCAACAGTAGCAGCTGAAACGCCTATTTCTGTGGCACCTACAGCTCCATATGCTTCGTAAACCTTACCAAAAGCTGCTGTTGTACCAACACCGCCTGCTAAGGCACCAGGTCCAATCTGTAATCCAAATAGAGGATTCATATTAAACACATATGCTAAAGCAATTCCAAGAACACCTTGTAAAACTGTTATTATAACTACAGAATTTGTTATACCAAATATATACTTTCTTCCTTTCTCAAGCAGACCCTTGCTAAAGCCAAAGCCAACTACAGTGAAGAAAATATTCATAAAGAAACTACTAAGAGTTGGAGTCCATTTTACATCAACTACGTGATAATATTTTAAAGCACTTAAGACAACTGAAACTACTAATCCACCTAGTACTGGTGCTGGCAGCCCCCAATCTCTAAATTTCTTTACATGTGAAACAATCCACTTGCCAAAGAAAACAATTAAACAACCTATACCTGTGGTAGCTAATAAATCAAAACTCATTTTTATATGCCTCCCTTTTAATTTTTTTAATTTTCTTAATTTTATTAATTGGAATTGTGCGCATTACTCCTATTAAAATGACCTAAAGACTGATAGTTAAAATTTAATAATTATATCCATTTTTCGTAAGTGTTAATGTTCAATTTCTACCTTAAACTAATGATTTGAATTGATATTTTCATTTTTTTGGACACAGCAGCATCTCTCTTAAAAGTATCACTTTTTTATAATCTTAATATTATGTAAATGTTTTCTCGATTTTGCTGTGTAAACCCAAATTATAAAATACAGCTTTATATTTTCTCTTAGGATATTTCAATCAAATAAGCCGATATTTTATTATTTGGGTAATTGTTTATTCCACATTGTGAAATGCATTTCATTCTACAAATTAATATTAACTCATATGAAATCGAATGTCAACATAATTCTTGTTTTTTATACACAATTTTTAGTCAAAAGTAAATTTAATAAAACTATGTTTTTTCATAAACCTTCTATTATAAGTAATAAAAACACTGGCAAGAGAATAGCAAAATAAAAAACACCAGGTATAAAACCTAGTGTTTATCTGGTGCGAGCAAATCTATAAGCCGAGTTCTGTATTT
>JAQSXU010000425.1 GCA_029256485.1 Clostridiaceae bacterium | reverse complement strand
GCGATTGATAAAATAGGAATATCATTAGATGGGAAGTTAAAATATAATATAGGTAATGCCATGGCAGCTGTAGGTGCATTGGTAGCGATGAATGTAGACTATTGCATTATAGCTAAAGGATTAGAGAGTTTTAAAAGTGACGAAAAAACAAACAGAGGAAGGTTTAATCAAATTGAGATTAATGGAGTAAATGTAATTTTAGATTACGGACATAACTACCAAGGTTATAAATCTGTAATATCATCTTTAGTAGATATGAAAGTTAGAAATTTAATTGGAGTAATTGGAGTTCCAGGAGATAGAGAGGATAGTTCATCTATTAAAATAGCAGAACTATGTGGAGAATATTTTGATAAAGTGTTTATAAAAGAAGATAAAGACAAACGTGGAAGAAAAGAAAGAGAAGTAGCTGAGATATTAGAACAAGGGGTATTAAAAACTATAAATGAAAAGAACAATGTAAAAGTTGTCTTAGATGAGTTAGAAGCACTAAGAGAAGCTTTGAATATTGCTCAAAAAGGTGATTTAATAGTAGTATTCTATGAAAAATTTGATAGATTATTTAATTATTTAAAATCCTCTCAAGGGGTATTAAAGGAAGTTGCAGTACAATAATATAAAATTAATTTTGAAACTCAACAAAAGTTGGGTTTCTTATTTTTAATATAGAATGTATAATGATTTATGCGTAATGACATTTATATTATTATTTAATATCTTTACAAGATAAATATATTAAATAATAATATAAATAGTGATTTGAAGTTGAAAGGAATAGATTTTATGAAAATTAAGGCCTATGGCAAAATCAATATTGCGTTAGAGGTAGTAGGTAAAAGAGAAGATGGATATCATCTTTTAAGAATGATAATGCAAAATATTGATTTATATGATTTGATAGAACTAAATGAAAAGAGAAGCAATGATATTACAATAGAGTGTAATAAGCCTTATGTTCCAAAAGATGATAGAAACCTTGCGTATAAAGCTGCAAGATTATTTATGGATACATATAAAATTAATAGAGGAATACATATTGATATAATTAAAAACATACCTGTTGCCGCTGGCTTAGCTGGCGGAAGTACAAATGCTGCTGCTGTACTTAAAGCTCTAAATGAAATGTTCGATGTAGGGGCTAGCGAACAGGATTTAATGGATCTTGGAGTGAAACTTGGGGCTGATATACCGTATTGTATTAAAGGTGGCACATGTTTGTGTGAGGGAATTGGAGAAAAAATATCTGAACTTAAATCCTTTAAGGATAAAATACTAGTTTTAGTTAAACCGCCTTTTGGAGTTTCAACAAAAGACGTATATGATATTTAAAAAAGTTTTAGTAAATGAACTAATTGAAGCAATTGAGAAAGATGACTTGCTATTTGTAGCGCAAAACATGAAAAACCATCTTGAGAATGTTACGTTGAGAAGGCATCCACTTATTATAAAAATAAAAGAAGATATGATAAAAATGGGATCAATAGGATCTATGATGAGTGGAAGCGGTCCTACAGTTTTTGGTTTTTTTGATGATATGCTTAAAGCTCAAAGTTGTTATGAAAGAATGAAAAAGCAATTTAATGATGTATTTATAACAAGAACTATATAAATATGTGTATAAAATAAATTTCTTCTGTCAACAATTCAAGATACAGGAGGTTGATAGAATGAAAAAAATATTTTGTTTTTTATTAGGGATAATAGCAATAGTTAATTTATATTTTTTTGTTGGTGCGAAACAGGTAAAGTCTGATGAAGAAATTGTTAAGGATATAAGTGAAAAATTAATTAGGTTCCATGTTATAGCTAACAGTGATGAAGAGGCTGATCAACAGCTGAAAATTAAGGTTAAGGATAATATAATAAACTATATTTTTCCAAAATTAAAAGATTCTAAATCAATAGATGAATCAAGAGACATTTTGCGTAATAACAACAAGCAAATACTTAAAATAGCTGAGAAAACCATAAAGGAAAATGGATACAACTATAGTGTGAATTCAACTTTGGATAGAGAAAATTTTCCGGAAAAAAATTATGGAAATATAACATTGCCCCAAGGGGAATATGAAGCTTATAGAGTAATAATAGGAAGTGGACAAGGTAAGAATTGGTGGTGTGTAATGTTTCCTCCACTATGTTTCGTGGATGTTACTAAGGGACAAGTCTCAGATAAAGAAACTGAGGAAACAATGAAAAGAGTTTTAGATAATGATGAATATACTGAAATATCTAATAAAAATGACAAGAATAAGATAAAAATAAAATTTAAAATAGTTGAAATTATAAAAGATTTGATAGATAAATAAATATATTGATTAAAGTTTACAAAATACTTAAAATAAAGATATAAAATTAATTAGCAAAAAGCTAGGAGTTTAATGTAAATTAAGCCAGCGAGACGCTAGAGATTTGAGTTTTTATACTTTATAAGGAGGCTGGTTTTGTGAAAAAGAAAGCAATAATATCAATAATATCAAATCAAAACTATGAAGATGATGATGTAATAGAGGTTGTAACTCCGGGTGAATTTTATATAAATAATGATGGTTATGAAGCTATATATGAGGAAACAGAGATATCTGGAATGGAAGGAACCACTACTAAATTAAAAATTTTTGGAAATGAAATTTCTCTAGAACGAGAAGGAACTACTACTACTAAGATGGATTTCAAAAAAAATAATAACTATATTACCTTATATAACACGCCTTATGGAATGTTAGAACTGAAAATAAATACAAAGAATTTAAAAATTGATATGAGTGATGATGGGGGCGAAGTTCAGATTGATTATAATTTAAGTATATCTGGTCAACCACCACAGGAGACTCAATTAAAAATAAAAATAAATTCAACAGCTAATTAAG
>JAQSXU010000156.1 GCA_029256485.1 Clostridiaceae bacterium | reverse complement strand
ATTCGTCCACTCTGTTTCTTCACCAATAATTCTCAGAGGTTCTTGTGAGCGATAAGAGCGTGTTAAATTGCCAGGGAATTTTTTGTCAGTAACATTTGGATCGTTTTCATACTCACCTGTTGGTTCTACTATGAAAATGCGCTCTCTTCCTTCTC
This sequence comes from Clostridiaceae bacterium, assembly GCA_029256485.1. The sequence continues at coordinate 7,277 of JAQSXU010000156.1, read as the reverse complement.
CTTTTGCTAATGCTGCTGCAAGTCCTGCACCATTGACATTAGCAGTGAAATAAATGTGATTCATTTTAAGCCCAGGTTTGTAATTTGAATTTCCACCCGCGGTCAGTAAACCACCAACTTGCAAATCTGCCTTTGTCCCATGATAAAATGGTCCTTCATCAGAAGGTGCCCCCTTATATGAATTGGACAGTTCATAATTTCTTTTTGCATTAGCAGAATCACACAACTCCTCATAACATTTGGCAATATTTAAATATAAAGTTGAGTATGCACTCTTAACATTTTCATCATTAATATTTAGTGCACACTGTAAAGATGTTTCCATCCATTTCAATTTGTCTGTAATACGCTTTTGTTGACTAGCTAAATAATAAGCTGCAATAAATCTATCATAGTCGTCTGTTTCTTCCTGCCATGCTTTATAAAACATCGTGATTGCTTCTTCATTTTTTCCACTACTCTCCAATGCCATACCACTCATACAGAGTTTAATAACGTCATTATTGGAATCAAACTTTACATTCATATAATCTTACCTCCAAATAGTCAAAAATATTACTACTTCAAACATTATAACGTAGATCGCCTTTCTTTATATTTTGAGTTTACTTATATCATAACTTTTAATTACTGCCAAATCAGTTACAATTCTTTTTCTTGCTTCTAAATAAGCATAAATAGCTTCAAATAACATCCACTTATTTTTGCAAACTTCTCTTGCATCGCTATACTTCATAGTAATTACTCCTTCTGCTAATATTATCTTAATTATATCCTATAATTGTATTCTTAAAACCATCTCTTTAATTATTTATGCTAAAAAATACACACCCTAATTCCAAAAACATTAAGGATTGTGCATGTACGATATAAAATTCTATAAATTTGTTCTCTAGAACTTAAAATTTCTACTAAGGTTGTCCCAAGAAACAATAAAAGCCACTGGATTAAGTGGCTTTGCATTGTATTAAAATTTTAGTTCTTATTTGGTGGAGGTAAAGCGAGACCTTTGAAATACACTATACCTCATTAAAATAAACACCATTGAAAGGATTGACATCAATGGTTTAAATTTTCAGTATACAGTCTTTAGGTATTAATTTTGCAATGCCATGTTTGCTACTCAGTTCAAATGATTTATGCTTTTTATAAGTTACCTTTATTTTATTTGCTTTTATAAACATATATTTATAATAATCAATTTAAGATTTTACTTACATTTTTATTATCGTAATACTCTTAATTTATTATCTGCATGAGTTGTTCTCTGCACTTAAAATATAGTTTCTTATTCTTTTCAGATGAAAACATTTGTTCACAATTAGCATATTCATTGTATTTATTATTTGTATCAAATTCATATTCTTCTCCTATTTTAAAATCTGAATCATTATATTTCATAGGAAATTTAGCTAAAAACGGATTTTCATATACATATGATTTCTTTTCTTTCTCTGTATAAACATGATCTTCAATATTTGAAAATTTATTTATACAAAATACATATTCTTCATTATCTTTAATAAAATTATATCCTAACATAGATCCAAGATATTTAGAACTACTTTTTCCTATTTCTATAGAAATAGGTTCATAAATATAAATATTCTCTTTCTCAATATCTCCTTTAATAACTTTAGTAATTTTAATCTGGGTTAAAACTGCCCCTTTTAAAATTTCATGTTTTCCAGTTGCAATTCCTTCTACTATATAATCCGAGAAATTATTCATGTCAATATTATCCTCAGTAGTTATATCTGTAAATACTCCACCTGAATGTTTTAAATCTTCATATGGATAATATAAATATTGATTCTCTTCTGAAACAAATGTATCATAATCATACTTAATAATTGAAGCTCTTAGTATTAATGATGATATTATCCCTACACATACTATTAAAAATATAATAATATAAAATAAATTTCTTTTTAATTTAAACTTCATACACCCTGCCAAGATCAACTTTAAACTTTTTATCAACTAGTTGTTCAATATCTTCACTAATATGACTAGCTATTAAAATAGTTGCTCCCCTGCTCCTTTCTTCTCTTAATATACTTCTTACTTTAACCGTCGACTCTTCATCTAAAGAATTAGTAGGTTCATCTAATATAATAAGATCTTGGGATTCCATGAATGCTTGTACCAAAGCTAACTTTTGTTTCATTCCTAATGAATATTTCCTAAACTTTCTTTTATCTTGTGAATTTAGGCCAATTCTTTCCATTGACTTCATTATAGTCTTGTCGTCTATTATGTTCTTTATACTTGCTATATTCTTTAAATTATCAAAGCCAGATTGATCATTCCAAAACCCTGTATTTTCAATAGTTATACCACATGATTCAGGGAAATCTATTTCTTTACCAAGCACTTTATCATTAATTAAAACTTCACCGCTTGTAGGTCTAATTAATCCAGCAATGGTTCTAAATAACATCGTTTTACCTGACCCGTTACTTCCTAAAAATCCGTATATTTTTCCCTTTTCTAAGGATAAACTTACAGTATTTAAAATTTTAAAGTCTTTTACCACTTTACTAACATTTTTTAATTCAATATAACTCATAAATCCTCCTACTAATCTTCAAAATTAAACATATCTCTTTTTTTCTTAATTGATGAAATTATTATATAAAAAGCTACTAATACAATTAATGTTTTTCTACATATTTCAAAGATAATTAAATCATTTGAACGACAAGGTATTGTAAAGCTTGCAGAAATATTAAGATATTGGTTTAATAAAAAGTTATCAATTAAGTTTAATATTGTGTACACTATAAAAGGAGTTACTATAGATAACTTTAAATTCAATGTCTTAAAATACACAAATGTAGTAAAAAAACCTACTGCCATAAATGCAGCCGCTTGAGTTATTGTATTAAATATTAAATATAGCCGCCAATCAGAATATTCTATAATAGAAGCATTCAGAACAATATATATTACTGGAATTACATTCAACACAATTGTGAAGATTATTGCCAAAAACATTTGATTTTTTACTATAGATGATCTCCATTTTTCTGTTGTTCCAAATCTAATCATTATATAATCTTTATCATAATAATTTATAAGTATACTTAGTAATAGCAAGTACGCTAACATAAGTGCACCTATCCTGCTGAAAAAGCCTACTCCAACATCATAAATATCAAAATTACTATAATTTTCAGTTGTACCAGTTGAAAAGTTATATATTAAAATAGCAAATATAAATATAAATAAAAAAATTGATTTAATATCTAATAATGCTTTTTTTAAATATGTATTCATAAACTACACAGTCTCCTTTCTTTCCCTAATTAAATAATTTCCTTATTTATTCCTATTACAAAAGTAACTATAGTTACTAATATCCAAATAGATAATACAATTAGAAAATTTTTAAATTCAGCCGGCCAAGTTTGAATATACATTTGCATTTGGTAATCATCAGGTAAGAACATCTCAGTTCCATTAACTATTAAAAAAGTTATAATAACCATTACTACTCTATTTATTTTAAATATCATTGATAAATTAAATGCTATTAATGAAGATATTGAACAAAATAATGCAGTAATTGTTATAATAATAAAATTGTATAAGTGAGGGAATTTATTATAAATATTTTGTAAAAAAAATTCTGCTTTATTATTTTGAATTATTAAGTATGCAGGTTGTCCAGTGTTGACGCCTACATTAGGTATAGATATCCATGTCAATAATTCATTAAATCCAAGTACAAAAAATATAGAAACAAATGTAACTACAAATATTGTAATTGCTTTTGCTAATAGATATTTTCTCTTGCTTGTTCTTATTAAAAACATTGCATACATATTATTTTCTTTTTGTTCTATAAAGGTATCACTATACATTAAAACGCATAATAATGGAGCAATTAATATAAATGTAAAAAATATACTTCTTATATTACTAGAATTAATTATCATACTGTAATCTGTTGTTTTCTGCAATTCTAATGAACTACGCTGGAATGTTTCTTTAAATAACATAGCATATGATAAAATTGTTAAACCAAATAGAATACTAAAACAGTATTTAAATTGTTTACTATTTAAACATCTACTAAACTCCATTTTCAACTCATTCTTCATTTTCTCTCACTCCTATTTGATTGTAAAAAGAGAGCTTAAAAAGCTCTCTTTTTACAATTAAATTGTTTTTATACAAGTATTAAATTAGAATTAATTTTAATTATAATCTATTTCCCCAGAAGTAATATAACTTGTATTTCTATGATCATAATGATCACGAAGCTGAACATCTATTGAAGATCCTCGTTGTATAGTTGTCCCAGCAACAGGATGAACACTCCATCCTTGCCAATATGCATACTGAGTATTTGTTTTCCAATCTAAAATAACATTTTGATTAGCATCTAATGCGCGCATATCAACTTTTCTTGTGTTTTGCATACTTGTTGCTAAAATTGATATATCTGTATCATCATGATTTTTTACACGATACCCCATATCAGTTACTTGTTGATGTGGTTGAAGGGCTGCATTTGTACTATTTAATTTTAAAGTTCTGTAGTGTGTACTAGCTGCTGCTGGTATTATGCTAGAACATAATAGTACTCCTAAAGTGATTTTAGCTATAAAATTTTTTTTCATAATTATTCCTCCTTATTTTCTTGTGTAATTTTAATACATTTAAGATTTTTATAACTATTCAGTTACCAACATTAACATTTTTACATAATTCTCAAATTAAGTAAATAGACTTTCCTCTAAACGTACAAAAATAAGAATAAAACGTGAATAATTTATACCTTTTTCTGAAACCTTCTTTTAATTCCCGAAAATGTGCATTTCATTCCAATTCATCATCTATTAATATTTTAATTTCCTTTACAAATTTTAAATAATATAATGCACTATACATACTGTGTATCATTTTTTGTAAATAGGAGGAAATTTTTTCATGTATACAATTTCTAAAAAAGAAAAATTAGCAAGAGAAAAAGATATCATAAATGCTGCAGAAAAAGTCTTTACTATGATTGGCTATAATGGAGCCCCAATAGAAGCAATAGCTAAGGAATCACAATTTACCCCAAAAAACTATTTATCCGTATTTTACTGATAAAGAAGATTTACTGCTCACAGTTATAATTAGATGATTTGAAAGACTTTTCTGTATCCTTAAGAATGCAGTTGTAAATGGAAATAAAGGATATGAAAAGCTTAAACACTTAACAAATGCTTATTTTCAATTTTATAAGGACTCTCCTAATACATTGAACTTAATGAACTATATTGGGTATATTCAGCCTACAGCAGAAATTTCAGCTAAACGTATTGAGTTTAATAAAGTTAGTGAGTAATTGGCTCAAGAAATTGCAAAGAAAATTAACGAAGGAGATGCAGACGGAAGTATAAGAACAGATTTTGATACAATGAAATTAGCTCATTCAGCTGAATTTTTAATAATTTTCTATATCAGGCAAAACATTCACAGATCATTTTTCACTCAATGATGATGATTTTATAAACTTTTGCATGAGTTTATTGTGTGATATATTTGGCGAAAGAAAATAGTTTTTTTAATTTATTACACTCCTATTGTTCATAGTGAGTGTGTTACTTTTTTAACTGCTTTCTATCAATTAAAATATTCTATGTTACTTATAGCACGATTCACTATTAATAATTCTAAATCTACAAAATAAAAGACCCATGAAAATCCAAAAATTAGATTTTCGTGGGTTTCATGGTGGAGGCGAAGCGTACAGGACCTCCATACGATCATTTATAAATTTCTTTGACTAGCAAGCTAACAATTCTGCAATATTTTCTTTGTGATTGTACCACTATTATATATGAACTTTCTAGATATTTTAAAATTAATTCAATTTAAAAATACAATCTATATCTAATCAATACTATACTTCCAATTCCAATCATTATGATAAATCATTCTTTTACTCATACCACCATCTATTACAAAAGTTTCTCCTGTAATAAAATCATGCTTACAAAGGAACATAATCATACTGGATATATCTTTAGGAGTCCCAACTTTACCAGCTGGCAACGCTGCAATATCTTCTTTACTAAAACCTTCACTCTCATCAACATCAATCCATCCTGGAGCTATACAATTTACCAACACATTTGGACCTAAAGACATAGATAAAGCATGAGTTAATGCTACAATTCCTCCTTTTGCGCTAGCGTAAGCCTCGCTGTCAGGTTCTGATTGAAAGGCTCTTGATGATGCAATGTTTATAATTCTACCCTTATTTTTTATAAGTTCTTCTTTACATAGGCGGCTAAGCTCATAAGGTGCTTTTAACCCTACTGCTAGAACATAATCAAAACCATCATAACCTAAATCTGATAAAATTCCTTTATTTCCTTTGCAAGCATTGTTAACAAGTACATCTATCCTACCTAGTTTTTCTTTTGCAAATTCAACAAAGTCTTTTAAACTACTTGGATTAGACACATCTCCATAATAAAAATATAAATTTTCATATTTCTTAGAAAATTCTTCACCTAACTCTTTGTTAAAATCAATAAAGCAAACCTGATCGCCTGCTTCTAAAAAATCTAAACATGTTTGTTTTCCTATACCATGAGCACCACCTGTTACTAAAATTCCACGTTTCATATGCTTTTCATAAACTTATCTAATATATTCCAATTATCAACTATCGGTTAACTGAGAAATCTTTTCAAGATTTCTTTAATTGAAATGTACATCCTCAATTAGGACTTATATATAAATTAATTATAAGTTTATGTTCCTCCTCTCTTTTCAGTTATTATAATTTATTTAGATTTTACTAAATAAATTCAATGTAAGATTTAATTCATTTATTATATAAACAATACAACAAATTTTGATGTTTAGTCAAAAAACCACTAATCAAATTTAAACTGATTAGTGGTTATAATCTCTTTTATATTATTCTTTATTATTCACTTAAATCTTCTCCATTAGTAGAAATAACTTTCTTGTACCAATAGAAAGAATCTTTGCGATAACGATCTAAAGTCTTCATATCAAATTCATCTCTATCTACATATATAAATCCATAACGCTTAACAACACCTTCATGAGTTGAAACTAAATCAATTGCAGACCATGGGCAATATCCCATCATATCTACTCCATCTGTAATTGATAAACGAAGTTGTTCGATATGCTTTCTTAAATATTCAATACGATATGGATCATGAATTGAACCATCTTCTTCTAATTTATCATAAGCTCCTAAACCATTTTCAGTTACTATTAAAGGTAATCTATAT
>JAQSXU010000155.1 GCA_029256485.1 Clostridiaceae bacterium | reverse complement strand
TAAATGTTCAGGAAAATAATGAAGCAAAAGATGGTGTGGAAGATATAAATACAGATAATAAACAGGAAATACCTGAAGTATTGGAAGATGAAGAATTTGAAAATGAAGATATCATAGAAGATAAGCATAGGATTATTACTGAACTTACAAAAGATAATTTAGAACTTGCAGAAGAAAATAAGAAAATTAATAATGAATTAGAAACTTTAAAGGATAGACTAGTAAGAAATGTAGCAGAATACGATAACTTTAGAAAGAGAACAGCAAAGGAAAAAGAAGGTATTTATACAGATGCTTGTGAAGATATACTTAAATTATTTTTACCAGTATTGGATAATTTAGAAAGAGCTGTTTCTGTGGAAGGAAATATAGAAGATTTGAAAAAAGGTGTTGATATGACTTTAAAACAGTTTAACTCAGCACTTGAAAAACTGAATGTAATAGAAATACCTTCAGAAGGTGAATTTGATCCAAATTTACATAATGCAGTTATGCATATTGATGACCAAAATCTGGGTAAAAATCAAATCGTTGAAGTATTTCAAAAAGGGTATAAAAGAGGAGATAAGGTTTTAAGGTTTAGTATGGTTAAGGTAGCTAATTAATTATAATTAAATATTTTTATAAATTTGATTAATAACGAAAATATTTCTTAAATATTAGGAGGGAAATAAAAAATGGCAAAGGTAATAGGTATTGATTTAGGAACAACAAATTCATGTGTAGCAGTTATGGAAGGTGGGGATCCAGTTGTAATCCCTAACTCTGAAGGAGCTAGAACAACTCCATCAGTAGTATCATTCCAGGCAAATGGGGAGAGATTAGTAGGTCAGGTTGCAAAGAGACAGTCAATAACAAACCCTGACAAAACAATAATGTCAATTAAGAGACATATGGGAACAGATCATAGCGTTGCAATTGATGATAAAAAATACACACCTCAGGAAATATCAGCAATGATATTACAGAAGCTAAAAGCAGATGCTGAAGCTTATTTAGGAGAAAAAGTAAATCAAGCAGTAATTACAGTACCTGCATATTTTAACGACAGCCAAAGACAGGCAACAAAGGATGCTGGTAAAATAGCCGGACTTGAAGTCCTAAGAATTATAAACGAACCAACAGCAGCTTCACTTGCTTATGGACTTGACAAAATGGATAAAAGCCAGAAGATTTTAGTATACGATCTAGGCGGTGGAACATTCGATGTTTCTATACTTGAATTAGGTGATGGTGTATTTGAAGTTAAGTCAACAAATGGTAACACAAAATTAGGTGGAGATGATTTTGACCAAAAATTAATGGATTATATAGCTAATACATTTAAATCTGAAAATGGAATTGATTTAAGAAATGATAAAATGGCTTTACAGAGATTAAAAGAAGCTGCAGAAAAAGCTAAAATAGAACTTTCTTCATCAATGCAGACAAATATTAACTTACCATTTATAACTGCAGATGCAACAGGTCCAAAACACATAGATATTAATTTAACAAGAGCTAAGTTTAATGAATTAACACATGAGTTAGTTGATGCAACTATCGAACCAATGAGAAAAGCACTTGCAGATGCTGGATTGTCAATGAGTGAAGTAGATAAGGTAATTTTAGTAGGAGGTTCTACAAGAATACCTGCTGTACAAGAGGTTGTAAAGAGCTTTACTGGCAAAGAACCATCAAAGGGCGTTAACCCAGATGAATGCGTTGCTGTAGGAGCTGCAATTCAAGCTGGTGTATTAACTGGTGATGTAAAAGATGTTTTACTTCTTGATGTAACACCATTAACATTAGGAATTGAAACTTATGGCGGAATATCTACTTCATTAATAACAAGAAATACAACAATACCTACAAGAAAGAGTCAAGTATTCTCAACTGCAGCAGATGGTCAGACTTCCGTTGAAATTCATGTAGTTCAAGGTGAAAGACAAATGGCAGCAGACAATAAGACACTAGGAAGATTTACTCTTTCTGGAATAGCACCTGCTCCAAGAGGAATTCCACAGATAGAAGTAACATTTGATATAGATGCAAATGGTATAGTAAATGTTTCTGCTAAAGACAAGGGAACAGGAAAAGAAGCTAATATTACTATTACAGCATCAACAAATTTAAATGATGATGAAATAGATAAGGCTGTTAAGGAAGCTGAGAGATTTGCAGAAGAAGATAAAAAGAGAAAAGAAGCTATAGAAGTTAAAAATAATGCTGATCAAATGGTTTATCAGTGCGAAAAAACATTGAAAGAATTAGGAGATAAAGTTTCTGCAGAGGATAAAACAAATATTGAAGATAAAATTAAAGCAGTTAATGCTGTAAAAGACGGACAGGATCTGGAAGCAATAAAGAAAGCTACTGAAGAATTAACACAAGCATTTTATGCAGTATCATCAAAAATGTATCAAGCTTCAGGTGCAAATGGTGCTGAAGCTGGAACAGGCGCTGGTGCTGGTTTTGATCCTAATAATATGGGCGGAACAAATGCAGGAACTAATAATGACAAAAAGGACGACAATGTAGTAGATGCTGATTTTAAAGTAGAAGATGATAAATAATAATGACAAATTAAATGTTTAGTATATAATATATACTATGGGATCAAGGGAAGGGTAATTCTACTCCTCCCTTGATTTGAGTCAGGACATGGTTTACTAGTAATTGTAAATTATGTAATTTAACAATTTAAAGGGTGGTGAATAAAGGGTGGCAAATAAAGACTACTACGAAGTACTAGGGCTGCAAAAAGGTGCAAGCGATGATGATATTAAAAAGGCATTTAGAAAAATGGCATTAAAATACCATCCAGATAAAAATCAAGGAAATAAAGAGGCAGAAGAACAGTTTAAAGAAATAAATGAGGCTTATCAAGTTCTATCTGATCCTCAAAAAAAAGCACAATATGATCAATTTGGCACAGCAGATTTTTCCGGCGGCGGCGGATTCGATGCTTCCGGCTTTGATTTTTCAGATCTTGGTGGATTTGGTGATATATTTGAAAGTTTCTTTGGAGGTGGTTTCTCTGGAGGAGGAAGAAGGAGAAAAAATGGTCCTGAAAGAGGAGCTGATCTTGAATACACTATCACATTAAAGTTTGAGGAAGCTGTTTTTGGAATTGAAAAGGAAATATCAATTAATAGAAGTGAAACCTGCGAAAAGTGTCATGGAACTGGGGCCAAGGAGGGAACACATCCAAAGACCTGTGATAAATGTGGTGGAACAGGACAGATTAGATCTCAAAGGAATACACCATTTGGAAGCTTTGTTAATATGACTGCCTGTGATAAATGTGGAGGTAAAGGTACTATTATCTCAGATCCATGTCATAGCTGTGGTGGAAGCGGTAAAGTAAGAAAGCAAAGAAAAATAAAAGTTAATATACCAGCAGGTGTTGATACAGGTAATGTTATGCCTTTGAGAGGACAGGGAGAACATGGAAATAACGGCGGTCCTGCAGGAGATTTATATATAAATATCAGAGTTTTACCTCATGCTGAATTTAAGAGAAAAGGCTTTGATATATATATTGATAGGCATATAGGTTTTGCTCAAGCTTCATTAGGCATAGAATTGACAGTACCAACTGTAGATGGTGACGTCAAATATGAAGTACCTTCAGGAACTCAGCCGGGGACAGTTTTTAGATTGAGAAATAAAGGCGTTCCTAAAGTTAATGGAAAAGGCAGAGGAGATGAATATGTTTCTATAGTTGTGGATATACCTAAGACCTTAACTCAAAAGCAAAGGGAATCTTTAATGATGTATATGGCAGCAAGTGGAGACATGCCAGAAGGAGAACAGAAAAAATCTTTTATGGATAAATTCAAAGACAGTTTTAAATAAATTAAAACTTCGTTTGCCATGTTGACAAACGAAGTTTCTTGCATTTAAATCAAAGTACAGTTTCATTTTTAAGGAGGAATAAATATGGATAAGAATTGGTTAGAAGTTACAATAATAACTAGCAGTGAAGCAATAGAAGCAGTTTCTGGAATATTATATAATACACCAGTCAATGGTATCTCAATAGAAGATCCGCAGGACATAGAATTTAAGAAAAAACATCCTGGAGATTGGGATTATTTTGATGAGTCTTTACTGAAAGTAAAAGAAGGAGCTGTAATCAAGGGATATTTTAAAGAAGATGAAGAATTTGAAAAACATTTAAGTTATATAAAAAGCAGCATTGAAAACCTAAAGGAATTTGGAATAGATAAAGGTCAAGGTGTTGTAACAGTTACAAAAGTAAATGAAGAGGATTGGGAAAATAACTGGAAAAAGTATTACAAACCAGCCAAGGTAGGAGATAAAATTGTAGTAAAACCTATTTGGGAAAACTATGATACCAAGGATGATGAAATTGTAGTGGAATTGGACCCTGGAATGGCATTTGGAACTGGAACTCATGAAACTACAAGGATGTGCATAAAGGCCCTGGAGAAGTATGTAAATAGTGATTCTATTGTATTTGATATAGGAACCGGTTCTGGAATTCTTGCAATTACAGCTGCAAAACTTAATGCTAAGAAGGCAATAGGGGTAGATTTAGATCCAGTAGCAGTTAAATCAGCTTCAGAGAATGTGAGCTACAATGGGCTGAATAATATAGAAATAATTCATGGAAATCTAATGGATGTTGTAAAAGGAAAAGCTAATATTGTGGTTGCAAATATAATTGCAGATGTTATTATATTCTTAACAGATAGCATTAAAGATTTTATACTTCCGGGAGGTAGATTTATTGCATCTGGTATAATTAATTCAAGGAAGCAAGATGTAATTGATAAATTCAACTGTGCCGGACTTAAAATAGAAGAAGTAAATGAAGAGGGCGAATGGGTTTGTATTGTAGCTAAATTGTAATTAGAGGAGAAATTATGAATAAGTTTTTTGTTCCTAAAATAAATTTTCATGGAGATATGGTCACAATAGATGGAGAGGATGTTAAACATATTTATAAGGTTTTGAGACTCCAAGAAGGTGAAAAAATATTCTTAAATAATTGTGAGGGAAAAGAATTTATTGGTGAAATATCAGAAATAAATAAAAAACAAGTAATTGTTAAAATAAAAGAAGCGGTAGATACATATAATGAAAGTCCTGTGGAATTTTATCTATTTCAGGGGCTTCCTAAATCCAGTAAAATGGATTTAATTGTTCAAAAAGCCACAGAATTAGGAGTCAAAGAAATAACACCTATATTAACGGAAAGAGTTGTAGTTAAAGGTGAAATAGGTGACTTTAAAAAGGTAGATAGATGGAATAAGATTGCATTAGAAGCCTGCAAGCAAAGCAAAAGATCTTTGATACCGGTAACAAATACTCCTATGGAATTCAGCACTTTAATAAATAAAATTGATGATTTTGATTTGGTAGTGGTTCCGTATGAAAATGAAAATGGCTATGGTATAAAAAAAGTAATTCAATCTATTGATGAAGCTAAAATAGAAAAAATTAAGAAAGTTGCAGTTATTATAGGACCAGAGGGGGGCTTTGAGGAAGAAGAGATTAACAAGCTGAAGGCTTTGGGAGCTTACATAGTTACCTTGGGACCTAGAATATTAAGAACTGAGACAGCTGGTTTTATTTGTATTTCATTACTTGGGTATGAATTAGGCGATTTAGGGGGCGGCATATAAAAAGTAGGAGGAAATTTAATGAAAGTTGCTTTTTCTACATTAGGTTGTAGAGTTAATACATATGAAACAGAGGCAATGTCTGAAAAATTTATTAAACAGGGTTATGAAATTGTACCATTTGATGAATTTTCAGATGTTTATGTAATAAATACCTGTACGGTTACCAATATGGGTGACAAAAAATCAAGACAGATGATAAGCAGAGCTAGAAGGCAGAATGAAAATGCTATTATTGCAGTTGTGGGATGTTACTCACAAATTGCTCCAGATGAAGTATCTCAAATTCCTGGTGTAGATGTAGTACTTGGAACTAGAAATAAGGGAGATATTGTATACTGGGTAAATAGAGCTAGAGAAGAAAATAAAAAAATTTTACAGGTTAAAGATGTTTTGAAAAATAAGGTTTTTGAGAATTTGGTAATTGAAGAGTACCAGGACAAAACAAGGGCTTTTTTGAAAATTCAAGATGGATGTAATAGATTTTGCTCATACTGCCTTATTCCTTTCGCAAGAGGAGCCGTCTGCTCAAAGGACCCATCCGTAGTAATAAATGAAGTGAAGGAACTTGCAAAACATAATTTTAAGGAAATTATTTTATCAGGCATTGATATGGCATCTTATGGCAGTGACTTAAATGAAAATTGGGACTTGGCTAAATTACTTGAAGCAATTGAAGCAATTGAAGGCATTGATAGAATAAGAATAGGATCAATGGATCCCACATATTTTACTAAAGGAATAGCTGAGAGACTAGGTAAATTGAAGAAATTATGCCCTCATTTTCACTTATCACTGCAAAGCGGATGTGATGAAACATTAAAAAGAATGAACAGAAGGTACACCACAGATCAGTATAGAAACATAGTAGACGATTTAAGAGCTTATATACATGGAGTATCCATTACTACTGATATAATAGTTGGTTTTCCAGGAGAGACTGAAGAAGAATTTAATATAACATATGAATTTCTTAAAAGTATAAAATTAAGCAAGATGCATATATTTAAATTTAGCCCTAGAAAGGGAACAAAGGCTGCTTCAATGGAAAATCAAGTTCATGGTAACATTAAGGAATTTAGAAGTGATGCCTTGATGAAATTAAATATTAGCTTAGAAGAAGAGTTTATGAATAAATTTTTAAACACAACTCAGAATGTTTTATTTGAGCAAAAAATTCAGGGAAATGAAGACTATTATGAAGGATATACTCCTAATTATATAAAGGTATTAGCAAAAAGTAATAAGAATATTTGTGGTAATACATTAGAAACAAAATTAATTTCTGTAGAAGAAGAGCATATGAAAGGAATATTATTATAGTCTATCTTTTAAGGAGGTGAAAACATGGAAGATTGCTTATTTTGTAAAATTGCTAAGGGAGAAATACCAAGCACCAAGGTTTATGAAGATAATGAAGTTCTTGCTTTTAAAGACATAAATCCTGAAGCTCCTATTCATTTTGTCATTATTCCTAAAAAACATATAGCAAGCTTAAATGAGTTAAAGCCGGAAGATGGTAAGATAATATCTCATATTTTTATGGTAATTCAAAAACTTGCTAAGGACTTTCAAATTGATGAAAAGGGTTATAGAGTAGTAAATAACTGTGGAGAATATGGTGGTCAATCAGTTCTGCACATGCATTTTCATCTATTGGGTGGAAGAAGTCTTAATTGGCCACCAGGCTAATAAAATTATGTAAATATAGCCTATCTGTTTAACGAAACAGTTGACAGCAAAGGATTTGGTGTTGTATAATAAACAATGTGCTAATTATAACCCACATTGGCTATGTTTAATTTTTGAAATTAGATTGAGCTAGCGGAGGGAGGGATA
>JAQSXU010000031.1 GCA_029256485.1 Clostridiaceae bacterium | reverse complement strand
CAGTTATTATTTCTTCTGCTGCTTCTTCCTTAATATTAAGTTTAATCCTGCCTTCTTCAAAGCGTGTTGTCTGCAGTATGTTTTCAACTAACTCATTCAGCCAGTCTGCATCTTCATAAATACTTTGCAAAAAAGTAATTTTCACTTCATCGCTCAATTTTTCATAGTTGTCATGGGCTGTGCTTGCCAATCCCATTATTCCTGCCAGCGGTGTTCGAAGATCGTGAGATATGGATCTTAATATATCAGACCGCAGTCGTTCCTTTTGTATTTCCATTTGTGTTTTTTGCTGTTTTTCATATATTCTCTCACGTTCCAGCACTACTGCAATTTGTCTTGATATTACATCAATAAACGTGCGCTGTGTATTAATGAGGGAACCATTGTTGCGCAGTGAAATTCCAATTACACCCAATGATCCGTTATGACTTAATATTGGAGAATAATATGCCTTTGCACCAGAAAAAAGCGTTGTGCCATTTCCACAAGGGCTACCTGATTGATAAGCTTCCATAGAAGCCATGTAATCTGTTCCATCATTAAAAACATCTTCTCCATTTACAATTCTGCAAGTAACATTACCTGAGGAGTTAAAAAAGCTTACGAGAACATCGGCATTAAATTGTTTCGAAAGTTCATCTGCAGATATTTCAGCCAATTCATTACAGCTCTTTACATCAAGAAGACGTTTTGTAACATAATATAATGAGGATATATACTTTTCCCTGTCAACAACAAGCTGGCTCTCAATTTTAACCCGTATTGTAAGCATGCTTGTAATGGAACCTACAATAAACATAACAAGAAATATTATAGGATAATCAGGACTATACACCTGAAGAGTGTAATATGGTTCAGTAAAAAAGAAATTGTAAAGAAGCACACCACTCACAGAAGCAAAAAAACTGTATACATATCCCTCAGCCATATATGAATACAACAGAATCCCCAGCAAATATATCATTACAATATTAGTTTCTGACATATTAAGATTATTAAAGACTATCGATACAATGGTACAAATTGCCATTACAATAATCATCAGCAGAATATTTTTCAATAGATTTTTCTTATATAAATGTTTATATTTATTTATAAAATGATTAAGTTGCAGCATATTATTTTTGCTCCATACAATTAATTTATTAATTTTATTTTACTCTAATCTAACATTATTGTAAATTAACAAATAAAAATATAATCGAGTAAACCCTAATATATTTCAAAAACAAAAGACAAAGAATATTATTCCCCTTTACCTTTATAGTATTTTCTTTATTCAGGTTTCACTCGAGGAGGAGTCAATTTTTCATAAATTTCATACTCCTTCTTCCTATCTGATATGATGCTGTAATCAATCTTGTTCGTTTTAACCGCATTTCTAAATTCTTCAAAAGATAAGTAGTAGACATCCTGACGATTCAAAATGATTCCTGAGGCTGTCATAATGTGATAGCCTCATATGATTAACTAAAATATCTGACAAAAAAATGCATATCCTCGGATTTGTATCCCAATTTAGTGTAGAAATCATACGCATTAGGGTTGCTGAACTCTGACTGGAACTGCAGTCTTTTATAGCCATTTTCCTTAGCGTAATTTTCAATGTATTCCAAGGCTTTCCTGCCCAACCCTTTTCCACGACACCCTTCCAACAGGAACAGGTCATCAAGTATTAAGGCCTTACCGTGAGCCCATACGCTGAATATGGTCATCAGATTGGCAAAACCAACTGTTTCCTTTTCTTCTTCTATCATCATTATGGTAATTAATTCAGGACTGTTGAGGGCTTCTTTAAAAATAATTCCAAACTGTTCGTCAGAAATCATGTCAACATTATTCCAAAACTCTTCATCGGACAACTCATATGCCATAAATGCCCTATTCAGCCTGATCCAATTTTCCTTGTCATTAATGTTACATAATCTGATATTCATTTTACTTCTGTTCCTCCCCATTCAACTGCAGTAAAACCGTTTCTCTTAAATGTTCTGAGCCTTTGTTCTGGAATTTCAATATAATTATCTAAAGCCTTATATGCCATAAATACTCTGAGTATGCTGTCAGGTTTAGGCGTAATATTAAGCTTTGCATTGTTTTCATAAGCTGTTGTCTGGAAAGTTATGAGATTATATTTATTATCCTTCATCAATGGCAGCCAATATACGATAAACTCATTCAACTCCTTTGCAGTCAGACCAAGATATTCCAGCTTATCCTGTAAAAAACTTACCGTATCAGATCCCTTAACAACAAAACCTTGTGACATATCCCAATCAGCGGCGCCCTTGCCCTCCCAATATAAATATGAGTACTCACGACCATCTGATTTATTAATGAGCATTCCGTCCGGATAAGCAGTTACATTCCATCCGTCACCATATTCAGGGTATGAGCAAGTCAACATTCCATTAAGTTCAATTTTAATGGATACATCTTCTTGTTTTGTGGGATACAGGTATATGACTGGTTTTGCATAGTCTCCCAGAAATTTGTACTCAAAATACTGCTTGTTATCATTATAGGAACCTAAGTAGAAAGAATCTACCAGGAAGGCTACATTGTAGCTTAACATGCGTTCAGTCAATTGCAGCTTGTAGGACTTATTGTTTGGATCTGTACGAGAAAGCCAGTCACTGTACAGATTAAATGTAGAATCTTTCATATCTTCACAATAGCCTTGCTTTATTTTTCCGATTAGCTCCCATGTACCAAATATAGATTTGTAATTTCCCCAACTGTACATAGTGCTAATTCTTTCTTGGCCATAAATCTCATCAGTATAAGGACTTTCTTCAAAAACCATAGTTTCTCCGAAGTAGTAATAATTTTAACTTCAATTCATTTCCTTCCAATGTAAAAAGGTAGTCCGTGTCAGAAACTTCTCCTGTGTTTCTGTTCTTATATGACATGTTAAACCAAGCTTTGCTGCCATCTTCAAGGGTTTTTAATCCTAAGACGTTACCTAACTCGTAGATAACAGTGTGATAATTATAAAGTGTTCCAATGTAAATAAGATTTTCATTTTCAATACGATAAATATCAACATCTGCAGCTTCAGTATCAGAACCTTTGTATAAAGGGTCAGAAATATCAGAATATCTTGTTGCAAGAACCTCAGGGGTATTGTCAAAATCCAAATCCAGCAATGTTATGCCCAAAGTCGATTCTGTGTTCAATAAATCCATATTAGACATAAGAGTATTGTATACGCGAAGCATTTCAGGGTTCTTATCCTCTGTATTTTCAAACAAGAATGACCTTGTCAGTACCTTTTCAGTATCTGTGGTAATCAATTTATAATCATCAAGAGAAGCTGTGATGTTATAGCTAGATTTAATTCCATAGTTGCAGTCCATTTCACCAAATGTAAGTTGTGCATATACATAGGATGAACTTAATGTCATCAATGTGTCTCTCAATGCATCATTAACATCAGCAACATTCAAAAAAAGTGTATCCGCTTTAATATTAAGGCCATTGACAGTATAAGCACAACAAGTAGAATTTGAATGATATACTGGCAAGCCGTACATGTAGGCAGGATCTATAATAACATCAAAAGTATCGCTTGTATTTTTGCATATAAAGCAATTTAACGTTATGTTATCAACAAGGTATCCGTAAACAATATCCTTAACATTAACTTGTGAACTTTCATCGTCTGTACCTTCTAAAACTAAAATAGAATTCTTCTTAATTAAATTATATGGACTTTCAAAGCTTGAAAACGCGTTTGTACCACTATTGTCAAAGCGCACAAACTCCATGTTTGAAATATTGGTATCTATGAGATTATTTTCAAATCCTTCATCAAATCCATCACAATATAATGCCTGACTTGAATTACGTACAGTGTCATAATATTCATCTAAAAAAACCGCTTCAGTTTCAGATATTATTTCTGTTGAGGATAAGTAATCATCAAATAAAAACCTATTTCCATCCTTTTCAGTTATCTTTATTTCATTTAGCTGGTTAATATCAATTTCTTTAAGAGAAAATACATTATCTTCTACCGGTGAAACGTTATCCACTTCACTATTGTTATTAGTTATTTCTTCAACTTCGCTTATATTTTCTTCTGCAACATCATCAACTTTTTCTGTACTGCTGCAAGCTGTTAATAAAATCAATAGACCAATCAATATCATTTTTTTGCTCATATTCATCACCCCCATTAAATCAAAACAATTTATTATAGAATATTATTGTCCTTTAATTCCTTGATTGCATGTTTTATAGCCAGCTTGATTACAAAATACAGAACAATCGCCGGTACAATTATAAATATTGGAAATATAAAAACACCAAGTAGTCTTGACATATATTTTCCTCCTCTCAAACAGTTATAAATCTTGTTTTTCTTTCAACAACTGCTCTACTTTCTTTTCCAGTTCGTTAATCCTGGAGTCCTGATTTAAAAAAACATTAATGATTATAGACAATATCAATGACAACACAAAAAATGTTCCCCAAATATTCTCCAAAATGAAACTACCTAAGAAAAATGTCACAATAATGCATAAAACAAAACAAATTATAAATATCGCAAAAAAATCTTTCATATATACCCCTTTCTAAGATACTAATTAATTATGCTTCTACTTCTTCGCTTACATGGGTGTTCGTCCGATTTTAAACACCGCGATTAAAAAAACAGCTACAATTACAGAAGGAACAACCAATGTCTTGATATAATAAATCATATAGTCTCTAGCGGTGTATTTATTTCTATTTTCATCCAGGTAATTTCCAATCATTGATAAGCATTCTTTTATTTGAGATGAATCGACATTTTCAAATACGATATTGTTATATCCCAGTGATATGTCAGATTTGCCTTGTAGATTATGAAACTTATATTCCTGTATTATCTTTGATATTTCATCTCTGTTTTCTTTTACAACTTTTTTGTCTATGCCCTTGAAACAATAAAATTTAGACTTAATCACCAGTGTATAAGTTACAATTAAAGCTACGGGAACAATTAACAAACTTAAGGATTCATATGCTTTGGGAGAAAAGCCAGTTCCGGCCCACCTAACAGTAAAAATAGCTAGATACATTGCAATTATGAGGATATTGTAGTATTTCTCCGGTACAAAGTTTTTAAGTTTAAAGTCCATTGTAAGCATAATAGCCATGAAAAACAAATAAATGATTATAATTTCAATAAATAAACCTTCCATATATCCCCTCTCAAACTACTGGTAAATAATTGCTACTATAAAATAGGACGAAACTTATTCAAATAAGTTCACTCCAGTTGTGCTTTTTATTTAAATCTTTTCCTTTTTTGTGGTTTTTCATAAAATAACCCACATCTCTGGTTTATAACAATTCAATGCTTACAGCCAAAATTGTTGCAGAGCTTCAAAGTCCATTAAACTTAAATAAATAATAACAGGCAAATTCATATATAAAAATGAATTCGCCTGTTAAAAATATTTCTGATAAATTACTTGTTAAACAATTTGACCGCTAGCTTCATTTTATTAATGATATCCACACCGAACGGGCAGTTTTTCATGCATTGTCCACACTGTATGCAATCAATTGCGTGATGCTCCAGCAGTTCATAATGATTCTTCAATGTTTCCGGAACAACCTCTTGAATCAAGGCCAAATCCAAATACTTGTTTACCGATGCAATATCAATGTTTTTTGAACATGGGGCGCAATGTCCGCAATACATGCAGTGTCCGCTGAAAGAGCTTCTAGGAGCCTTGGAAAGAATCTGGCTGTAGTCTTTTTCCTTATTGTTTGCCTTGTTATATGCTGTTGCTGCAAGTATTTGGCTTGTATCGGAAACTCCAACCATTACAGATGCAACAGCTGGCCTGTTAAGGCAGTAATGCAGGCATTGTAAAGGAGTCATAGCCCTTTCGAAAGGTGATTCCTGATCGCTCAGCAAGACACCTGCTGCATATCCTTTCATTACTGTAAGGGCGACACCTTCATTCTGACAAATCTGGTACAGTCTGTCGCGTTTTGGATCAATACCCGCGTAAGTAATGTTTTTAAATGTATCTTCTTCAAACAGTATGTTTACATCTTCATTGGCAGGCAGCATGTCATAAGTAGCATTGATGCTGAACAGTATTACATCAATCAGTCCTGTTTCTACCGCCTTTAGTGCTATATCAGGATTATGGGTAGACATTCCAAGCGACCTTACAACACCCTTTTCCTTTAACATCTTTGCATATTGAATTATTTTTCCATTGAAAATATTGTCAAAGTCCTTCTGGTCATCAATATAATGAATCATACCTACATCTACATAGTCCAACTGCATCCTGTTTAGAAAGTCTTCGTAAGCTTCAATAACCTCATTATAATCTCTGGTGCGCCTGTATTGTCCATTGTCCCAAGTAGTGCACAAGTGTCCTTCAATAACAAAACTGTTTCGCGGATATTTCCTTAATGCTTTTCCCACATTGCTTCTGACTTCCGGATTTGAATTATATAAGTCAATGAAATTAATACCTTCTTTTAATGCACAGTCAATTATTTCCTCACAACTATCATAGCTTTTATTTTCAAATCCCTCGCCGCCAATGCCTATGGCACTTACTTTTATTCCTGTTCTTCCTAATATTCTGTATTCCATGTTATCGACCTCCAATTTTAGGATATCACTTAAAGTCAACTCCAAGTCAAGTTATTTCTTATTATATAACAGATATCTTCATTACAGAACTAAGCACAAGTTTATCCACTATTATATTTAATTATGAAAACAGCATCCTAATTTTTCTGACTAGGATGCTGCCGCATGTTATATTGTTAATATAAAATAGCAACACATTTCCTACCTTCAGAAAATGTATCGCTAGAACTGACCGTTGCTGAATTCAATCAAATTGAAACAGAACTTAATAAAGTCACAGTATACAGAAATATTATTTTTCGAACTCTTCTGCAACTTCTGTCAATAGTTCCCGAATCTTTAAATGCTGTGGGCAGATCTGCTCACATTTTCCACACTTTATACATTCAGATGCTTTTCCTGCATTTTTTGTATGAACATTGTGATAGTAATAATCTGCATTCCAATCACGATATTGTTTTTTCGCATTCATACAGGCAAATAAATCTGGGATTGATATATGCATTGGACAGCCATCTGTACAATATCTACATGCGGTACATGGAATCAGATTCATTGCTTTAAAAATCTCTCTTACTTGATTAATTGCCTCATGTTCTGTTTCTGATAATGGGACAAAATCTTTCATATAGCTAGTGTTATCCTGAAGCTGTTCCAGATTACTCATACCAGAAAGGACCATGATGATTCCATCAAAGCTTGCCGCAAAACGAACTGCATAGCTTGCAGGACTTCCTCCCTGTAAATCATTCAAAATTTTCTTTGCATCATCAGGAAGATTAACCAGACTTCCACCTTTTACAGGTTCCATCACAATTACAGGTTTCTGGTGCTTGCGGCATACTTCGTAACAAAGTCTGCTTTCCACTGCTGCATCTTCATAATCTATATAATTAAACTGAATCTGAACTATTTCAATCTGTGGATACTCAGATAAAATCCGATCAAGTACAGAAGCTTTATCGTGAAACGAGATTCCAAAGTGTTTGATTTTTCCCTCTTCTTTTAACTGCAGTGCAGTTTCATATGCTTTGCATTTTTTAAATTTTGCAAAGATTTCAGCACTTTGTGCATGCATCAGATAAAAATCAAAGTACTCTACACCGCAAGCCTCTAGTTGACTTTCAAACAGTGGTCGAATCTGTTCCTCTTTTGAGAAATAGCTTGTTGTCAGTTTATCTGTTAGAATATACTGCTCTCGATTGTATCTCTTTGTTAAGCACTCTCGCAACGCGATCTCACTCTGACCTCCAAGATAACCATGCGCTGTATCAAAATAGTTGAATCCATGTTTTAAAAACGAGTCTACCATCTTCGAAAATTCATCATAATCAACCTGATTACCCTTCATTGGTAATCTCATACAACCAAAGCCAAAATTTTTCTTTATTTCTGAAAATATTGAATTCATTTTAAATCTCCTCTTCTTTTATACCACTGAGTATGTTATTTCAATTTCCTATAAGCCACATCTGTTACAGCTTCCAGCCATTCATTTTTTAACGCTCCAAGATTAGTAATTTTAGTTGCCGGACCAGTTATCATAAATGCCGCTGCTGCGCTTGCACAAAAAGTGCAAAAGCACTATAATCGCCTTCTAGATATTTTGTTCTTATAGCAAATCTCTATCTTTCTTATCCCATGATAAAACACCTGACTCCTCAGCCTTTTCATAACGAT
This sequence comes from Clostridiaceae bacterium, assembly GCA_029256485.1. The sequence continues at coordinate 34,524 of JAQSXU010000031.1, read as the reverse complement.
CGATTTTATAATTAAGCCTGTCCAGTGTTTGCTTCATGTCTTCTATTTTTACCAATATCTTTTTGCGTTCCTCCAGCAGAAGCTCTTTTCTGGCTGTGATTGTAGAATCTCCCTGCTGCGTCAATGCACAGTACTCAATAAGTGCTTCTATTGGCACACCTGCAGCACGCATGCATTTAGCTAGCTCAATCCACCTGCATGATTCTTCTGTATAATCTCTTATGCCGCTTGAAGTTCTGTTTACTGTCGGTATCAGTCCTATGCGCTCATAATACCGTAATGTATCCTGAGAAATATCAAATTTCTTACTTACTTCCGCTATTGTCATACATAATTACCTCCAAATTGCTTATATTCATACATTAGCATCTTTTCCTCACTTCTTGTTTTCAATTGCAACTAATATTTCTTATTAGGCAATTTTTTTTATCCATGCTATTTTTCTCCTGTTTATATAAATATCATATATTTAGCTTAACACTTAGAGTAAACTCCAAGTCAATGGTTTTTTTAATATTTTATTTGCTTTTTTCTGATTAGATTTCAGGTTTGAGATAGTTCCTTTTTTTAAAATAAAAACGCATGTCAAAAAATTCTTCGACATGCGTTTTAATTACTGCTTGATAGTTATAATGTTAATAATTCAATCCTTAGCTACACCCATTTTGAAATGGCACCTTTCGATCTGCTTACTTCAGAACCATGAATAGCTATTCCTTTTTCTACTTTTGCACCGGCGCACAGTTTTTGGATATCCCTTTCACTGTTACCCATTCCGCTTCCTTCATGAGTGCAAAACGGCTTTATTGTTTTTCCTGTAAGTTCATATTTCTCAAGAAATGTCCAAACATGCATGGGCATGGTTCCCCAGTAATTCGGATAACCCAGGTAGATTGTGTCGTATTCAGCAATATCTTTAAGTGCATTTTTAAATTCCGGTCTGGCATTTGCTCTCTTATCTTTTTGAGCTTCTTCTATACAGACATTATAATCAGCATCATACTCTATAACCGGTTCAATATAAAACATATCTGCTCCTGTTAATTCTTGAATCATCTTAGCAGCTACTTCTGTGTTTCCAACAGATAAATTCTTTATAGAACCATTTACGTAATTATTACCCTTTCTTGAAAAATATGCAATTAGTTTTTTTGCCATGTTTACCTCCAAATAATCATTTTTTACTTCTTCCTAATTCTGTGATTAACTCTGTTGTATCTACTTCCAAAATATTATTGTTTCTTCCAGATTTTATAAAAACATATTAAAAAATATTCTCATTATCCTTCTGATTTTCTCCAAAATATATTTTTGTAAGGATGTTATAAATAAAGTTTGAATTCATAATATTCTCCTTTTGCTATTTATTTAGAATCAATCAAATTTGTTTTTATAATTCTGTTGGTGAAAGCATATCACCTGGAGTTAACTCCAAGTCAAGAAAAAAATTTCTAACGTTAGTTAATTTTCCTTAATTTCAATTTGACTTTTATATGCTTGGATGATATACTCATCACAAACATTAGAGTTCGCTCCAAGTCAATATATCTTTTAAATTTTTTTCAAACGGAGATAATATATGAAATATACAATCAGTGAAGCTGCTAAAAAAACAAATTTGACTACTCATACAATACGATATTATGACAAGGAAGGTTTGCTTCCATTTGTGGAACGAACCGAATCAGGTATACGATACTTCACAGAAAATGACATGGAAGGATTGGCTGTAATTAATTGCCTTAAGGCAACGGGCATGCCTATTAAAGAAATTAAAATCTTTATGGATTGGTGCGTTCAGGGAGATTCAACACTTAAAGAAAGATACAATATGTTCCTGGAAAGAAAATCTGCAGTTCAAAATCAAATCGAAGAACTCCAGAAGGCGCTAGACAAGATAAATTACAAGTGCTGGTATTACAAAACTGCTATGGAAGCCAAAACCGAAAATATTCATCACACATCACAAGAACCACACGACAACCTGGAATGTGAGAAATAAATGTTAATTCGAAAAAATTCACAGGAATAAAAATCCTGTGAATTTTCTTTATCATAAAAATTCATTCTCATACAGTCTGAGGACAATTAATAAAATTGTTGATTTAATTTAAACATCACTACTTATCAGCTTTCGTGCAAATGACCTGGCGTGTTCAGTTTTATCATCAGACATGAACTCAGTTTTATATCCTAAGTCTCTTTCAGACAACATCCCAAGATAATTCAGTTGTGAGTGACTGCAATATCTCCTTATGCCTTCTTCTAACAAATCCGCCCCTTTTTCAGGCCTGTATCCGCATGTTGTAATGACTGCCAGCTTCTTGCCGTTCCAAAGAGAAGGCCCTTTTTTATCTCCATAATACTTGTTAATTCCATAAACCAAACGATCAAGCAGAGATTTCATTGGAGGCGTGCAATACCATGAATAAATTGGTGTCGCAATTATAATCACATCGCTGTCCAGAATTTTATCAAAAATTTCCTGAACATCATCATTATACCGGCATCCGAAAACAGTCCAGTCCTTTTGACATTTCCTACAGGCAGTGCAAGGCTCAATATGTTTGTCGTAAAGCCAAATAAAATCATATTTGACCTTGTTAAGATTAAGTTCTTCAACAAACGGCATCAACAGTTGATATGTATTTCCACTTTTCCGGGGGCTCCCCATAAGAATACAGTAATTCATTTTACAGCTCCTTAAGCAAGATTATAAGTCATACTATTTTAAATTAATATATCTTCAAAATTGCTGAATGTCAATTGAATTGAACAAAAACATGAATAATATTAATTAATTAACTATGGCCTTTGGATACTCAAATACTCTATAGGCTGATATTTTCCATTCATTTTCTTCTCGTTCAAGTCTTAATTGGCCTTTCACGGAATCATCCTGTAGTACGCTTCCATCATTGGAAACAAACTGCATTTTAACTTCAAAGTTGTAAACTTCCTTATTTTCTTCTATTCCAGATTCTTTTTCAGACAAAATCACATCCAGCACCTTGATTGTGCAATTGTTTATAGCACAGTGCTGTGTAAACATGAAGTTCTGCCTGTTTTTCAGGAGTACATTGTATGCTTTTTCTGTCATTAAGGATTTGATGACTTCATCATTTGCTTCTATAGCTTCTGAAAGTTCCTTTTCATCTGAAGGTTTTAATTCTAAAAATTTATTATAATTTTCAACTTCCTCTGCATCCACCGTATACATTTCCTTAACAAACTCTTCGGCAACTGCTTGATTTTTATTATCAACAGATTTGTCACATCCGTTCATTACGAATATGCTTAAACATAATATAAATAAAATCACTGCTTTTTTCATACAATACCTACCTTAAATTTACGCACAACAATAAGTGGAAAATTAATCCTATATTATTAGGACGTAAATTTTTAGAAATTGTTCAATTAAATTTTTTAATATAATATTGACAAAAATTACTTTCTATCATATAATGAACAATGTTCAGTTTGAAAGGAGAAAGTATGAATACAGTAGTTACTTCTAAAGAAGCTATTTTAAAGGCAAGTAAAGAAATTGCAACTGCAAAAGGGCTTCAAGCTCTCAACATGCGTGACGTTGCAAAGCACTGTAATGTTGCAGTAGGTTCGGTTTACAATTACTTTCCTTCTAAGGCAGACCTTGCAGCTGAAACAGTGGAAGATATCTGGAAAGATATATTTCATAAATTAAGCAATACTCATAATGAAAATAACTTTATAGAACGTGTAACATGGTTATTTGAAACTGTAAATAGCGGAGTAAAAGAATATCCGGCTTTCTTTACCATACATTCTGTTAATTTTGCTAATGAAGATAAAGCAAAGGGTCGCAAAGTCATGAATGAGTATTTCACTCATATGAAGAAAGGCCTGCTTCAATCATTGCAAAACGATAATAATGTAAAAAGGAATACATTTAATGAAACATTTACACAGGAGCATTTTATTGATTTTGTATTTTCAAACATCATTACATTGTTGATTAATAACCAACAGTCCTGTTATGTGTTGAATGAAATCATTAAGCGCACAATTTATTAAATAAAGATAAAGATCCCAACGCTTGTTGGGTTTTTATAAAAAACAAAATGAACAACGTTCAATTTAAGGAGGATTTTATGCAAGCTATATTTGAAACAATATTCGATGCTGTGTACCTGATTATGGTTATTACCATAGGCATCACAATAATTTTAAAAAGTAAAGGAAACAAACAATATTTGCTGTTCGGTATCATGGCTGTAACTCTTGGAGCAGGAGATTCGTTCCATCTGATTCCTCGGGCATATGCTCTTAGCACCACTGGCCTTGATAATTTCGTCATCGCCCTTGGTATAGGAAAGTTCATCACTTCAATAACAATGACTGTATTTTATGTACTGTTATATTATGTATGGCGCTTGCGCTACAATGTAAAAGATAAAAACGGACTTACCATAACCATGTATGCACTGGCAGCATTAAGAATTTTTCTTTGCCTTTTCCCCCAGAATGCATGGACAAGTGCCACTGCTCCATTATCATGGGCAATATATCGCAACCTGCCATTTGCTGCAATGGGAATTATTATAATATTCTTGTTCTACAGCAAGTCCAGGAATACATCTGATCATGATTTTAGGTTCATGTGGCTGACAATTGTTCTCAGTTTTGCATTCTATATACCGGTAGTATTGTTTGCAGACATTATTCCGGTTATTGGAATTTTAATGATACCCAAGACATGTGCCTATGTCTGCACTGTACTGATTGGATATAAGGAGATGAAAAAAATGTCAGTAAATGCAACATAGTTCAATTAACCTTGTTAAAAAAGGTCGGTATTTATAATTAAAATACCGACTTTTTGCATTATTTGAAGAGATCTAGACTTAATCCTTAAGCACGTACTAATTACAAGATTATTTTCAGATGCAATATTTTCATATCCAGGTCTTAAACTGAAAAAAGTTTTACCAAGGTAAGCTTCATAGAAAGAGAATCCTATGATATTTCCATCATCTTCCCAAATCATATTCCTGTGGCTCATAGTCTTATCTGCCCATCCTGAAGAAAGTGCATATTCTAAAAATGGAGCAGGAACACCATTTCTCCAGTCTCTTTCATAAACATCAATCATGAATTGATATACCTTCATAAAATCCGAAAGAATCATGAATGGCCTTTTCATTATATTTTTCATATTATTCCCCTCCTATAATATCTTTTAATTAATAATTTGAATAAAAGATCAAGCATACAATGTCATAGGCAGTGTCGTAGTTACAGGGTTATTATTAGGCTGTTATTTATTTGGACAGCCTTTTTTGTAAAATTGTCGGTGAAGGCACCTTGAATTATGCAGCTTTAATATATATTAACTATTTTATCAGAAAACACAATTTTTCCGTCTTCAAGTATAATTATGTCACCAAGGAAATTGTCCACAATATTTACATTTGTCTTATTGCATAGGTAAGCAGGTGCTTCTGTTAATATTATTTCACCTTCAAACATGAAAGCGATCTTGTCGCTCATGATAAATGCATCTTCTTTGTCGTGGGTGATCATAACAATTGTTATATTAAATTGTTTATGAATTTTCAAAATAAAATCCCGAATGTAAATTTTCAGGTTATTGTCAAGACCAGTGAATGGTTCATCTAACAACAGTACCTTTGGCTCAACTGCCAATGCCCTCATTAAAGCAACCAGCTGCTGCTGACCTCCTGAAAGCTGAGAAGGGTATTTGTTTAAATGTAATTTCATATTAAAAAAATCTGTTAATTCAACTGTCTTTTCATCGACGTAACTCTGGCTATATTTTTTCATCTTCATTCCAAACTGAATGTTATCAAGTACAGTTAAGTGCGGAAACAGCTGCTTTGACTGATACACCATTACAATCTGCCTTTTTTCCATGGGCACATCATTAATAACCTTTTTATCCAAAACAACTTTTCCGCTGTCAGGGTTTAGAGCCCCTGTAATTATTCTAAGTACAGTGGTCTTGCCCGCTCCGCTTGGTCCCAAAATGGAAAACAGCTGACCTTTTTCAATATTCAAATTTATATTTCTTAAAAGTTTATTTTTCCCAATAGAATAATTTATATTTTCTAAGGCTAAAAAGCTCATACATTTCTTCCTTTGTTAAATAATTTTTCAATCAATGAACACAGCACCATTATTACTATACCATACAATATGTATAGCAGGGTATACACTGATGAAATGTTTCTGTCAGATCCGGTAATATAAGGCGTCATTATCATAGAGAAATTGACAAACTCTGAATCACCTATGAAGAAGTTTATAAAATACTGTGAATAAGAGATTATGAAAGCCATTATGAAGCCTGTAACATAGCCCTTAAAATAAACAGGCACATTGATTAAGTAAAATGATTTCCACTTTGATGCCCCAAGTCCTCTTGCTACCTGCTCCTGTTCGATTCCCCAGATTTCATAGCATGAATATACTAATTTAAATGAATATGGCAGAGAAAAATATATGTGAAGTAATATTACAATTAATCCACTGCATCCCGAGAAAAGTTGAAGAAACATTTTGTGGCTTCCAATGCATATGCTGACTACCGGAAGAAGCATGGGCAAGTAAAACAAGCTTTCAAGTTGAATTTTATATTTAAAATTCGTTTTTATTAAAAATCTGGAAAGCATTATGCTTAAAACTAAAGAAATAAATGCAACCAATAATGAATATACAACTGACTTTGATGCAATTATATAGTCTTGAGAATTAAAAAAATACGCAAAACCTTTTAACGTAAAATTATGAGGCAGTAAGTTTTCTGTCCCCCAGCTTGAAAAGAATGACCATAAAATCATAGACACAAGAGGCAATATGAGGAATATCATTATGATAAAAAATATTAATTTATTTAATAATTTCATATTGCACCTTCATTTTCACTTTTTAAGATTCTGTAGTATACAAAACATAGTATAAAAGAAATTGCTATCATTATCATATTTATTGCCATGCCATAGGCACGATATGTCATATCTGGATTTAAATAAGTATTATACGCAAGCACTCCTATTGAAGGAGGATTAGAAGGTCCTAAAAAGTAAAATCCTTCGTAAACAAACAAATTATAATTGAATATAACTAAAGCAGACGACAATATAGCCTTTTTACAAAGGGGCAGCAGAATCTTCATTACATACGTATTATTTGTGCAACCCAGGTTTCTTGCTGTTTCCTTATATGCAGCGTCAGTTTTTAATAATATGGGATAAACAGAAAATGCAATAAATGGAATCCCCTTAAACATGTTGAGCAAAATTACAGCCAAACCGTTTGAATTATAAATAATATTCAAACTATCTATTTCAATACCAATAAATTGAAACATGTGATATAAAAGGCCTTTGTCACTGTATGTATTGTAAATTAAAGCTGCGGCTGCAACATATGACAGAAAAATCGGAAATCTGTATGAAATGTTAGTAAAAGAACTTTTTGACTTAGAAATAGCATATCCCAAATATGTACCGAGGACAACCGATAAGGAGGATGACATTGAAGCAACAAAAATACTGTACAAAAAGCTACTAACAAATATCTTGTCAGTAAAGAGATTTGCATAATATTTATAGGTTATTTCATATAAAAAAAGCTCAGGAATCAACCCTAAGCTTTCCTTTAAAGTGTTTACAACAACATATGCTGTAATAGAAAACACAATTAAAAATGATGGCATCACCAAAATTGCGTTATTTATTTTATTGTTTTCCAAAAAGAACCACATCCTCCCAAACTTTTTCAATAATGGTTACTAAGTCAGCTCTTAATTCAGGCTGCTTGTGTTTAGAAAGCTCATCATAGCTTAAAATGCTGTTTTTATATTGATCATGAGGTGTCAATGCTTCATCAAGACTTTTTTGTTCATTTACACTTAAACTGTCATATTCTAAAACAGGAAGGTCCCCCCATCCACTTAAATTTGCTTTTGATATCTGCATTTCAGGAGAAAGCGCTGCTTCAATAAGTTTCATGGAATTTTCCACATGTGGCGAATTTGCCGCTATTGCCAGATAATGAGTGTTGAAAGGCGTTCCCTTTTCCCACACAAATGTTTTAGTGCTTTCACTCCAACTCTTGTCCTTTACCTTGCTTAACGCTTTGTTTGCATTGTAATCCATGGCTATATAAACATCTTTGTCCTGATACAAACCATCAAGCTGAGCAGAATCTTTTGGATAGGTCTTGCCTTCCTTCCAAAGATACGGCTTTATTTCATTTAAATAATTCATTGCAGGCATTACTGCTTCTTTAATAATTTCATAATCTGCGGGAAGATCCTTAATATTTTCATATCCTATGATGTCGTATATGACAGTTCGTATAAAAGCAGAACCAACGAAGTCTGTGGCTTCAGGATAAGTAAATATGCCCGGATTGTTTTTAACCAGCTCTTTTAACTCTTCTGAATTCTTTGGGGGTTCAGGTAGAAGTTCCTTGTCATGAACGAATACAAACTGAGCCTTTCCCCATGGTGCCTCATATCCTTCAGTTGAATATCCAAAATCAACAGTTGCTTCCGGTCCTTCTAAATCCACATATTTTTGAGCATTTTCTGTTTTATATAAAAATGGTCCGTATAATAAATCATATTGTTTTGCATAATAAAAGTTTTCTCCATTAATCCATATAACATCAATAGAGCCGTTATTGTTATAATTTTTTTCATTAGTAAGCTTCATTAAAATTTCATCAATATTCATTGGAACTCGAACGACTTCAATGCCATAGTTTTCCGATGCATATGGTGCAAGTTCATTGTCAATCCATTCATTAACTCTCTGATCTCCGCCCCAGCCATATATTGTAACGGTATTATCCGTCTTGGGCCTGTTAATAAATATTGCTCCTATAATAATTACTGCTAATAATCCAATTATAATTTTTATTTTATTTTTCATAAATTTCCTCCAATGCTTAATGCTCTTGTAGCATCAATAAGCCTTTGCATTGCCGTAAATAATACTAACCCAGCATAAATGAATGCCATTATCCTCATAAATGAATTTAAAATCATCATAATAGTAAACATTATAAATCCTTCAGTTCTTTCCATGAGCCCTGCCTGATAATGAAAACTCTTCTTTCCTTTGTTTTCCATCAGCATACCTGAAGTTAAAAATACTGACATTGAAAGAACAATGGCAGAGGTGAGACATAGAAGTGCAAAGGTAGAATCTTGGTGCTTCAATGCAAACACAATTATAAAAACAAGTTCAACCACTCTGTCAAAGCATATGTCCAGCAAAGTTCCGGTCTTAGTGATTGCTTTCATCTTTCTTGCCATTGTTCCGTCTACAGCATCTAAAAAACCGGAAACCCACAGCAATAATATTGCTATCACAATGTTATCGAAATAGTAAACAATGCTTGCAAAAATTCCTGTAACCAAGGCAATAACAGTAACCTGCGTTGGTTTTAATCTTAAATTGATTAAATATTCGGATGTTTTGTCAAAATATTTATCCACATATTTTCTGCAGCGTGTATCAAGCATTGTTTTGCTCCTTTTTAATAAAACTGACTGCCCTGAATCTATTTACCCACGATGATGATGCTTCCGTCTCAAACAACAGCTCAAGGATGTGTTTTGATTCATAGGAGTTTTGTTTAAATGTATCCCTGCATGAAGCACAATAAGTAACTATTTTTTTAGAAGGAGCCTGGTTCTCACGTAGATTAAAAAGTTTTTTTCCCTTTTCTGGTTCCAGTGTCATGAGCATATTCTTTTTGCCGCAGCAAATGGTGTTTTCCTTGTTATTTTTAAATTCCAATACTTCAACACCTAATTTGTTCAGAATATTTCTCACATAATCTGCTGCCTTTACGTCGTGAACTATGGGACAAGGATCATGAAGTGAATAACATTCACCTTTCAAACTATCGTGTTTTTCTTCTGGGAAAATTTCATCTATTAATGCCCATGCTGACTGCACATTGATTTCTTTATATTCTGATAGTGTTACCAGACAGTTTGGGCACAGTGTATATATGTTTTTTACCTTATTTTCTTTAAACAATTTATGTAGGTTCGCTTCTATTTTTATATAGTCCTTGCCTTTATTTATATACTTTGACGGCTTGCCACAGCAATATGTGCTGTAAACAAGTCCGGGAACTTTCTTTTTAAGAAGAAGGTATGTTTTTTCCGTTATTTCTCTTCCAAGAGATAAGACAGCACAGCCGGGCCAAAATATATCCTGACCCGGTTGTATATTAGCAAATACTTTATTATAGCTCATTAACTGATGATTTTTAACAATTAATTCTCTGAAATTCATAATTATAATTCTTTCTTTTTATTTTGTCTGTCATTATATAAATGCTTTATTAACACAATTAAAATACTCAGTGCAAATAATATTAACAGTGCAGTTACAAACATTTGTGCTCCACCTGTGAGCATCCCTCCCACATAAGAGTAAATTACTGTTGCAGGCAGCTGTCCTATGCCAGTTGCTATAAAGAACGGTATGAAACCCATAGATGTAAGTCCTGCTGCATAACTAACATAATCAAAGGATATGAAAGGAAGCAATCTGCAAATTATTATGGTGTGTTTTCCATACTTATCAAAAAAACCATCCACGCTTTCAAGAGCAAATTTACTTGTAATTTTTTCAACCGCATCTCGACCCAATATTTTTGCAATATAAAAACACAATGCTGCTCCTGCCATTGAACTTGTCCAAGATAAAATTGCACCTTGCCACCATCCAAATACAGCTGCATTAGCAAATGTAATTAAAAATGCAGGCAATGGAGCTACTAATGATTGAAACATCATCAGCAAAAATGATACTACTAAAGCATAAGCACCAAAGGACCTCACATATCCTATTATCATATCAACGCTCATGGAACTGAAAAGCATGAACAGCCAGTTAATTTTAGATTTCACCCCTGGTATCAACAAATAAAATATCACGACTAATACCAATATTGCAATAATTATATATTTAATTATTAGTTTGTTTTTTAAAGATGAATTACTATTCATATCTCACCTGATTACTTTTCTAATTCGTTAACTGCACTCCATCTATAAAATGATTCATCATAGTTGTATGAGTTTTCAAAACCTGTCATTTCCAGCAAAAGCTGCATATATGCTGATCTGATTCCAGCTGTGCAGTATGTAACAATTTTATCATTCTTGCTTAATCCAGCATCTGTAAAGATTTTTGTAACGTCTTCACTAGATTTTAAAGTCCCGTCTGCCTCGAATAAGTCTGTAAATTTTATATGAATAGCTCCCGGTAAATGTCCGCCTTTTGCTTCTCCATAAAGAACCTGTCCTTCATATTCTTCATCTGCACGAACATCGACGACCTTATAGCTTTCATAATCAGCAACCAAAGCATCAGTGTTTATATTGTGTGTGTTATTGATTTCAGAAACAGCTACATCAGCAAAAATAGGTGCTGCAGCCCCTTTTACTATATTTAATCCGGCATTAGTTAAAGAAGCTAATCCTCCATCAACCATTTTTACATTTTCAAAACCCGCAGCGATTAATTCCCAGGTTATTCTTCCTTCATCTCCCCAGCCATCCTTGGCTGCTCCAAATACTATTATTTCCTTATCCTTGCTTATTCCAAGATTGCTTAGAGCTTCACTTAAGTCAGCTGGCTCAAGAATTGTTCCCCACATTGGATCACCTGGTTTTCCTTCCATAGCAGCTAGCATTTGCCATTTAATTGCTATAGCTCCTTCAACAGTTCCTTCCTTTGCAGCATCTACACCTCTTGCATCAATTAATAATATATTATCATTGCCTGCAAATGATTTAACATATTCAGCACTTACCAGATATTTTCCTTCAAATGCTGAACCTTCTTTTGAAGTATCAGGTGCTGTGACTTCAGGTTGTTCCTTGGCAGCACATCCTGCTACAACCATACTTAATACTAAAATTAATACTAGAATTTTTGAAATTTTCATTTTTTTCATTTTCTCCTATTATTTTTTATATTAACATTTCTCATGTTAATTACTTATTGTTGTTCACCATTTCTGCTTTCAAGTTAAAGAATTTTTTAGGAAGTATAATAAGAGTACATAATCCAATTAATAAAAAACTTGAATATATTATTATTTTGTCCATAGTCATTGAACTGTAAGCTAAAGCCCCAAAACAGGTGTATATAAATGTTCCGGGTACCATAAAAATCAATGAGTACCAGAAGTATGTGCCAAACTTAATATCTGTAATACCATAAACGTAATTTTGCAAATTGAAAGGAAACAAGGGAACAAGTCTGCTTATAATTAATATTGTATTTCCTTGTTCCTTAATATAATTATCGAGCCTTGACATACGTTCATTTTTGCCAGCCATTTTCTTTACAAATTCTCTGCCTATGTATCTTCCAATAAAAAAAGCCAAAGAAACTCCTATTGTTGAACCAATAACCACATATACAGTACCCCAGAATGCACCAAATAATATTCCGGACAATACTGTTATTGGAAGCCCGGGAACAAATAAGACAGTTGCTAAAGCAAACATTAAAATAAACACACAAGGTGCCATTATACCAAAGGATTTTATGTATAACTTAAGTTCACTAATATTTTCAAAACTGAAAAAATAATATATATTATATTGCTTTATTAAAATTATAATTATAATAAAAGTTAGTAGCATAAAAATTCTTTTTTTCAATTATATGCCCTCGATCATTAAAATTCTTAAGTCTATCATTTATATCCTAACACAATCGAACAATTAATACTAATAACATAATTTCATATTAATTTATTATAATGCAAGTTTTTTTCATATCGACTACCAATTAATAATTATTCCATAAAATTAAATTTGATAAATGTAGTAATGTATAAAAATTTGGAAACATATTGCCCTTCTTCATAAATATTATTCATAGCTGCTTAACTTGACTTAACAATTTAAAACTGTTAACATTTTATCGTTATCATAAAATTATTTGGAGGCTAAAAATGAACAAAAGAAATTTATCCCTGCTTTTTGTGCTTATATTATTGGTAAGCATATTTACAGGTTGTAGTCAAGAAAAGAAGGAATCAAGTAATGCACCTGCAACAGAAAAACCAGCTGCAGAAGAACAATCACAAAAAGCAGAAGCTGTGGACGTAAAGAAAGTTTTCGTTTCTCCTGAATGGGTAAAAAGTGTGATTGATGGAAATCAAAAGGAATCTGATAATTACATAATTTTGGAAGCTAATTGGGGAACGGCTGATGAAAGTCCTGATTACAATACAGGACACATACCTGGCGCAGTACATGTTGATATAGCTAGCATAGAAGGTGAACCATATTGGAATATTAAAACTCCTGAAGAAGTTGAGCAAGCAATGCTAGATCTTGGCATTACAAAAGATAAAACAGTAGTTCTTTACGGTGCAGACGTTTCAGGTACTGCTAGAGTTGCATATGCTTACCTTTGGGCAGGTGTTGAAAATGTTAAGGTGTTAAACGGCAGCCTCAATGCATGGACAAACGCAGGATTTGAATTGGAAACAACTGCAAACGCAGCGACACCTGCAACAGACTTTGGCGCAAAGGTTCCGGTTCATCCTGAATATTGGACATCTATAGAGGAGGCAGCAAAAAGATTAAATGATGATTCTAATTTCCGTTTGGTAAGCATTCGTTCATACAAGGAATTCATTGGCGAAACAAGCGGATATTCATATATAGATAAAGCTGGGGAACCAAAAGGTGCTGTTTGGGGAAAAGCCGGCAGCGATCCTTATCACATGGAAGACTACATACATGAAGACGGAACTTATATAACAATGGACGAAATGAAAGAGCTTTGGAAGGATCTTGATTTTACTTTGGATAACCACCTTGCTTTCTACTGCGGGACAGGCTGGCGTGCTACAATTCCATTCTTAGTTATGTATGAAAACGGATATACAGATATGAGTTTATACGACGGAGGATGGTATCAATGGCAAATGAATGATGATCTTCCAGTACAAGTTGGTGATCCTAATACCGGCGATGTATTATACACAACGGTAGGTGAACTTCCCAATGACAAAGCGGCAAAATAAAGTTTGTTATATATGTATAATTCTGTGCATAGTTTTAGAGATAACTGCAGCTATTGGGGCGTACTCAGCTAATTATTATACTAAAACACGTATGGGGATGCTTCGCCACGTGGTTTATCTTAACGAAAAATGGGAACGGTTAGTAAATATTACTGAATTAAAATGGTTAGCAATATTAATTTCAATCATTCTCATAATCTTTGTATATGTACTCTACAAAAAGCAAAAGAAGCATTCTATGACTGTAAAATTAGTAACCGTAATAACTACAGTCATAAGCTTATGGACAGTTTTTTATTTATTATTTTACAATACTGGAATAAATCGTGCATATTACATTTTAAGCATTTGTTTCATAATGATAACAGTGTTTCAACATATTATATGTTATTGCCTTTATTCAATCAAAGTAAAAAATCAATTTAATAGAAGAGACTGATATAAAAAATGAGACGTTGTGTACATGCGCAAAAAGTCTCATTTTTTAGTACTGAAGATATTAAATTTCATCAGCTTTTTTATAAAATATCAATATGCATAAAACCTTGTTACAAAATAAAAAAATCTCCATAAGTTTATGTATATATCATAACTAAACTATTCAGACTTTTCAGCTATATTATTTACAAATATGTACATAATTTCACCATAAAAAAGTTTTCACATATAATGTAGGATATATTGACTATGGAGGTATCTATGAGTACTAGTACTAGAGATCATATTATTCCAGGATGTATTACTATAGGAAGAATTGCTCCAGATTTCACTACTTTATCAACAGAAGGAGTAATTACATTATCACAGTATAGAGGAAAATGGGTGGTTCTTGTTAGTGAGCCTGGAGATTTCGCCGCTACATCAACTACATCCCTTTTAGCCTTTACAAATCATTATGAAGAATTTGTTAAAAGAAACGTTCAAATATTAGCTGTAACAATAGACAACAATTTTGCAAATATTGAATGGAAAAAAAATATTGTTGATACTTATGGAATCATAATTCCATTTCCTTTATTAGAAGATAGAGATGCTGAAATAGCACGCAAATATGGAATGGTTAATCCCGACAAAATTTACGAGGAAAGTGTAAGAGATCTGTTCATAATAAGCCCTGAAGGAAAAATACGTACAATATTGACTTATCCTTCTTCCTGTGGCAGAAATACTTATGAAGTTTTAAGGATTATAGATTCGCTTCAACTAACACAAGCATACAATGTTTATACCCCATCTAATTGGATGCCGGGAGATCCTGTTATGCTCCCTACAACCAATGACTTTAACGAGGCCATGAGAAGACTCCAAGAGGAGGGCTTATATTGTACAAATTGGTATAACTGTTTTGTGGATTATTACTCACTTGGAAATACTACAAGTGATTCTACAACAAATTTAACGAACACAAGGCTGAGTTGTAAACAGTAAATTATAAAAAATTTCCTTATTCCTCTGAATACAATGCACCCGGCCGAACAACATATATAAACTCGTTATTATTATATAACATTACAACATTGTGATTTCGTGTTATGCTTAATTCTTTATTGTCAAGTGAAGTCATTTCCACAAATACATCAATGCTGCCTGTTTCATCAACCAGTCTGGCATTCATATATTTATCTTTGTTTGGCTTTAAATAATTGGATTTAACATTGATTAATGGTTCAGGCACTTTTTTATTCTCTTTAATATCTTCTAACCTTCCAGATACAACAAAGTGTTTTGAAAAAGTATCCATATCATTTACAGGAACAGCATATTCTTTTGCTGTTTCTTTTATTTCAGCTACAGTGCTTTCGATTATTTCTATATTTTCACTTGAAGCTGCTTCTTTCCAAAAATTATCTGATGTCTTTAAATAATTTTCATACTCCTCATCAGGAATTATGAGCAATGATATAACATGATTTTGATAGTTATTGGTACTAATTTTAATTCTTAAATGGTCATTACCAACTCTCTTATCCCAATATACACCATTTTCATAATTGTTTTCATTTAGACTGTAACTTAGCACTTCGTTTAGTGCTTTATCTAATTTTCTTTTATTGCCATAAAATATTCCAGGCAGTTCTAAATGTTTCGACAACTCATTACTAAAAAAATCATTCACTTGATCATTTGTCAAATTAGATGGAAAAAACCAAGACATGCTAAAAATTTTATGATTATCTTTAACCCACGCATCAACACCCATGGTTATATTTTCATCATTTTTTAATGTGTAAATATTTCTTGATTCATCAACAACACCCTTGTCTGTAATGTGCCATTCAATATTTTGTTCCGTTAATACACTTTCTACATCCTCAGTTTGTAATGGAAACTGGTACTCCTTAACAGATTTCTGACTTTTGAAAACAAATAATATGATGCAAACAAAAAACACAATTACTACAAATAACAGCCAATTCGCCCTCTTGTTAAATTTTGATATATTATAATTATCCAATTTTACCCCCCATGATTAATTTTATTATCTTATTATACCACGCAAACATTTTCATGTGTATTATTTATTTACTCTACATTATATAGACCGTTTTTATCGAACATTTCGTAACATTATTTTTATATTTTATAAAAATCCTATGCAAAAAGATGGCTTTGATTACAAAAACAATTGGTAATCAAAGCCATCCATTTATATTGCATAACAGATGAACGCGTTTAACACTCTTACTTATTTCATTTCTTTTTATGCATCATTCTAATGTTTCTAAATCAGCATATACAGTCAATGCAGCTACAGCAATCTGTATTGTATTACCAGCACCAAATGCGGGAACCTCTAAACCTTGTACACCTAACCCGCCATTTACTACTTCTATTTCTCCCTTGCCTACCGGAATCGCCTTCATAACTGTTTCCTTATCCACCATATCTGGATTAGTACATCCTATTTTTACATGAACATGCATCTTCAAGGGATCTATATTTAGAATATCCTCCAATCCGCATAAACAACTTCTGGATGTTGCATCCCTTACAGCTTTAACAGCTGCCTTAGTAACATCTCCTCCATGAAGATCTGCTCCCATGCCAAATTCCACAATATATCTCTTTAACATAATAACCCCTTTCTAATATTTTTTATTATCTTATCATAATAAATATGATTTTTCCAGTATCACAAACTGTAGAATAACGCAGCAGGATAGCATTTCAAAATTCTCCGTTCAATTTACAGTATTATTACAAAAAAAAAGACACTAACCTATTGCAGTCAGTGCCTTTCATCAAGTGGTTAATTGCATATTGCTAACTTCTTCATGGCTCTGTGTTTCTTTATATTTTAAAGAGTAGCTTTACATCACTAAGCCTTGGAGTATTAATACTATATGTTTTATACTATTTTTTATTCTTAGCTCATTACTTAGTCTTCAACCTCATTGCAGTGAAGGAACAGGAGATACCGATGTTGTTTGAACATACCTTTTACAATAAATACAGATAGTAATGGTATAAAAGAAATGCTTCCTGACCACTATTTATTTCAATAGAGAAATCTCCTTTGTGATTTTTAAGAATTCATCAATATCATTAACATCATGGCAATGAAGCGGAGATACTCTTACTACTCCTTCTATGTCAAAAGAATTAAGCATTCTTGAGGAATATAAACTTGAAGCAACCCTTTCAAATGTTATGACTCCTCTTTTTTCATATTCTGTAACTGCCTCGACACATCCGATATTATCAAAACCTAGAGCCATTATAAAATCTCTTGTGGAAAGATCTTCATAATCTAAATATACCTTAACACCCTTTATGTTCCTAAGTCCTTCGACTTTATCAGAACCTATTAACATTCTATACATCAATGCTCTTTCATGAAGATTTATTCTGTTCATACCTTCGACATATAATTCTCGTCTGTCATTTGAATTAATAAATTTTGACCCTATCCAGCAAACATAATTAACTATTTCTGAAATTGATGCAAATTGAGATGGTACTGGACTTCCTAACTCCCACTCATCAACCGATTTTGCAATCAGCTTATTATGTTGCAATTTTGCAGCTCTTTCGGACATAAATCCTACTCCAAAGCCCCTTGCACCGAAAAATTTATAAGGTGCAAAGTTTATTCCATCAACCGGAGTTTTTTCCAAATCTAGAACTCCGTGAGGTGTGTGTTGAACAGAATCTACAACTATATAAAGGTCAGGTTTAATTTTTCTGCATTCTCTTATAATTGATTCTACATCAAGAACAGCTCCGGAGATATTAGAAGCATATATGAAGCTTAACAAGCAAGTATCTTTATCAACAAGTTTTGTAATTTCTTCAACATCAACCCCTCCTGTTACAGGATTTGTTTTTGCAACTCTCACTTCTTTTCCCATTTTCTCAGCATAACTAACTACTGAATCATATGCGGAAGGATGCTCTAAGGCAGTGGTTACAACATTGCTGCCTGGCACATTTTCTATAATTGCCCGATTCATTTCAAATATAGCCATTGAAGCTGTCAATGATGTAACAATGCTTCCTGACTTTGCATTAAATATTGTTCTAATATCTTCACTTGCCTTTTCCTGAACCTCCATCAGCCATTTAGCTGTGTAGTTAGAATGTTCAGGGCAATCCGGCAGTTCATCCATTTTTTTAAACATATCATTTGCCTTTTTAAGTCTTAATGAACCACCTGCATTATCGAAAAATATCCTTCTTTTATTTAAAATAGGGTCTTCATCCACATGGTAAAATAATCCTTTAATTTCTTCAGAAAGCTGTTCATCAAATAGCTCTCCCTGATTAATTTTGTCATTCATCTTATGCCTCCAAACTATAATTAAAATTTATATTTTATGCTTAATAATACTTGATCATTGAGCACTTTTAATCGACTCTTTATTATACACTTCCATATCCATCACTCCTAATTGTCTTGATATAATTGTGGTTCCAACTATATCACTAACATTATTTAGTAATGTATGAGCCGGATCAATAGCAGGCCATATAGCTGCCAATATAGGAATCAATGATAAAGGCATTCCTAATGCCTCCATTAAAACTGTTGACATTACAATACCTGCACCCTTTACACCAGCAGCTCCAATGGACAAGATTATACCAAGAAAAACAAATTGAAATATCCTACCAAATGTAATATCAAACCCATATAAATTAGAAGCAAAGATACAGCATAATCCTATAAAAAGTGCAAATCCATTCATACCGCATGTATTGCCAAGCGGAAGTGTAAATCCGTAAATATTTTCAGGAATTCCCAATTTTTCATCAGCAGTACGTATAGATACAGGAAGCGTAGCCGCTGAAGATGTAGTAGATATTGCAACCAGCATTGGTGCAGTAATCTTTTTCATAAATACAAAAGGACTTATTTTGGCAAACAATTTAATCAATAATGGATAAGCGACAAATAATAATACTAATGCACTTATGTTATCAATTATAATTAAGCCAATCACTTCTTTCATAGTAGCCCCGCTTATTTTTGTCACCATAGTTGCCATTAAGGAAGCAATACCTATTGGAGAAAACGCCATTACAAATTCAGTAATTTTCAGCATTACATCACTGCCTTGATCGAATAGAGAAATTAAAGGTTTTACCTTTTCACCAAGTGACAATAAAGCTACTCCAAGAAAAATCGCAAAGAAAATGATTTGAAGCATGTTTGCATTAGCCATTGCTTGTACAACATTATCCGGCACCCATGAAACAACGTTATCAATAAAATTATAAGATACACTTTCAACTACGGCTTCTGCGTTCAAAAACTCTGTTGTACCTGTACCAGGACGGAAAATAAACCCTGCTAAAATCCCAATGGCTGCGGCTATACCTGATGTTATGACAATGTATAAAACAAATCTCAGCCCGACAGTACGAAGCTGCTTTACATCTCCCATTTTACAAACTCCACTGGTAATACTGAAAAATACCAGTGGAACAATGAGCATTTTTAATAACCTAAGAAAAACATCCCCTAATGGTGATATCACTTCTGCTGCTTTTGGTGAAATAAATCCAATTGCCAAACCAACTACAATTCCGATTAAAATTTGTTTACCTAATGATAATTTTTTAAATTTTTCCATACACAAGCTCCTTTAATTATTATTAAATTTTTTTACTTCAATGTAATGTTTTCGTTTTCCCTATTATAATATTATTTTAAATATTTGTAAAACTGAAAAGTTTGATGTATAATATTTAAAAATTCGATATTTAATTTTGGAGATTACCTATGGATTATACTAATATTGAAACATTTTTGGTAATTGTTGAAACAAGAAGCCTTTCAAAAACAGCTGAAATGCTTTTTTTGACCCAGTCAACCATCAGCTATCGCTTAAAATCTCTTGAGGACGAAATAGGCTGCGAGCTTGTGCACCGTGAACAAGGCAAAGGATTTATAACATTAACTAATAGAGGCGAGGAATTTATCACTATTGCAGAAAGATGGAAATCACTTTATAAGCATACTGAGATATGGAAAACCCAAAATACATTTTATGAACTTAATATAGGTGGTGTTGATAGTTTAAACACAAATATATTTTATAAGTTATATAGAAAAATTTTAAAGAGCGATACAAGCATGGTTGTTAAGGTTAGTACTCATTGGACAGTTACAATATATAAAATGCTTGAGAACTTTGAAATAGATGTTGGTTTTGTACTATGGGAACTTCCTTACAAAAACATTACCTGTACTCCTTTGTTCAGCGAAAGAATGGTTTTGATTTCTTCATGTAATTCTAATTTTCCTGAAACAGTTTATCCTACTGATTTAGATCCTGACAAGGAAATATTTATGTACCACGGTCCAAAGTTTCAAACATGGCATGACAACCTTTGGAAAAATAAATCAGCAAAATTTTCAACAGTAGACACGGTATCATTGTTAAGCTCATTTATGGATCTACCTGACTTCTGGTCAATTGTTCCAATTTCAGTAGCAAAAAAATTGCATAATAATGGTGATATTGTAATCTCTGAAATATCAGATCCTCCACCAGAACGTGTCTGCTATCAAATTACCAATAAAAATCCTATACCTCTTAAGGCAGAAGCACTTAATTATTTTAATAATATTTTAAAGAAATTTTTAGAAGAAAATTTAAGTTCATTAATTTAAAATCTCTTTGCTATAATAAAATTTAAATTAATGATATTTGGTTTTTACACAATCCCCCTAAAACGCGCAGAATTATTAAAAGCAAAATGGCACCAACCTGTTGCAGTCAGTGCCATTTTTCAATTAGTTAATTACATATTGCTTACTTCTTCATGGTTCATGTACTTCTTTATATGGTAATCAAGCAACTTTTCCTGAAGACAGGATGACAAAATAACTGGTGTCAAGGGGATGGGGGTGAGGCAAGATTTGTATTGTTGATGTGATTTACAAATATCTTCACAAGACTTGGATCAAATTGAGAACCTGAATTATCTCTTAGCTCCTGTATAGCCATTTCTTTTGTGAAAATTGGTTTATAAGATCTTTCATGAGTCATCACATCATATGCTTCCACTATGGAGAATAATCTTGCAATAAAAGGTATTTCCTCACCTTTTAAACCTTGTGGGTACCCGCTTCCATCCCAGCGCTCATGATGGGCAAAAATACCTTTACCAATGTAAGAAAGCTTCGTAGATGCACTAACTATCTTAAATCCAAGCTCTGGATGCCTTTTTACTTTCTGCCACTCCTCTGTAGTCAACGCACCTTCTTTAAGGAAAAGTTCTTTTTCGATTCCAACCTTTCCTATGTCATGAAGTTCTGCTAATAAGGCAAGACTTTCTATATCATTCTTTTCTAAATTTAAAATTTCTCCCATTTGTCTGCACATGTCGACTAGTCTTTTACAATGTTCCTTGCTTTCATTTTTATTTTCATATAGGTTTTTCTTTATAGAATTTATAATCATATCATAGTTTTTATCGCTTTCAGCCATTTTATTAGCATACATCCTGTCTTCTGCCAACTTAAACAGGCTGCTAAAGCTATTATGTACATCATCATGAATTGTTGCACATCCCAGAGCTATAAGGGGTTTAATGGGATCCTCTTTTGCAGCAAGGACAGCTTTTTGAATTTTTCCAACAATATCATTAGCATCTCGTTCATCCGTTGATGGCATAAGCACAACTATTTCATCTCCTCCAATCCTGCAGGAAACATGATTTTCGTTGATGTTTTCATTAATTATTTCAGACACCCTAATTAACATCTGATCTCCGGTTTCATGACCAAATGTATCATTTGTAATTTTTAATGCATTTAAATCTGCAACAATAATTGAAAATGGTGAAGAATTTTCTTGTTTTATCTGCTTTAGCACTTCAGCCATATACGCCCTGTTATATAGTCCTGTGAGCTCATCATGATATGTTTTAAACATTAGTTCTTTTTTAGACTCTTCAATGGCCTGAGTTTTTTCTTTTACCGCAGCTTGCAGACTTGAGTTCCATACTAAAATAACAATTATAATAATTATTAACAACAAAACAAAGCTCACTACACCTATCCAAAAATATGTGTTCTCAAATAAACTTTGTTTTTGCAAGGACATCCATTTTTGTTCAATAACCTTTTTCTCATGGTCTGTAATTTGAGCTAATCCTTTGTTGAAAATCTGACTTAATATGGGCCAATCACTTCTAGTTGCTATGGATAAGCTGGATTCATAAGGAGTTTCTATATTTACTATAAGATTTGAAATATTATCCCTTTCAATGGTCTCGGTTGCGCTCATTATTTCTATTATCATTGCATCAGCTTCGCCAAAGGCTACCATTCTAATTCCATCGCTGGGAGATTTCACAGTTCTATATTCCAGCTTAGGGTACTTATCATTAAGAAATTCTATAATATCATAACCTTCTATAACTACTATGTCCATGCTTGCATTTGTTAACTTTTCAAATGTCAAATTCTCGGAAAAGTTTTTTCGAGTAATTATAACATTTGGGTTGTCTATGTAGGGTACCGTAAACTCCAGGTACTTACTTCTTTCAGGTGTTTTAGTAGCAGCTGTTATTCCGGTCAATTCTCTTTTTTGAACTTGTTTTATGAGTTCATCAAAATTATCAAACTGTACCATCTGAATTTTAATACCTAGCTTCTGTTCCAGAAGTTTAAAATAATCTGCTGAAATACCAGCATATTGTCCATTACTTAAGAATTCCACCGGCGGATAATCTATTGTATATCCAATTTTAATCTCATTTTTATGCTCATCCAGCCATGTTCTTTCTTCAGCCGTAAGAAAAATTTCCTCAGCTTTAGCACCCTTCAAGTTGAATAAAAAAAATATCGTTATAATACCAATAATAATTAATAAAAACAAAACAATTAAATTAAACTTTTTTAGCTTTAAAATGTTTATTCTTTATTCCCCCTTCTAGCAACTCTTATGAAGTATATGCAAATGTTTTCCAAGCGATTATTCCTGTACAGCATTAGTTCATTATTTAAATTAGCAACCAAACTAAATTTAATCCAAAATTTTCATTTTCATAGGTATTTTAGCATTTTTAATGTTGCGAGTCAAATTATAAATTGTTGACAAATAGTTGCAAACAATTTATGGTATACTGTATATAAGACAAAAATAAAAAGGAGTGAGATAATGGAACAACGTAAGTTAGTATTGTTTATTGCTTCAACAATAGATGGGTATATAGCAACAAAAGATCATAACCTGGATTGGCTCTTTAATGTTGAGGGTGAAGGTGATAACGGAATATCAGAATTTTATAATACTATCGATACAATCATAATGGGCAGAACAACTTATGACTGGATTATGGCATATGAAGATGTTTTTCCATATAAAGATAAGAAATGCTATATATTTTCAAGGACACCAAAAGAAGATACTGAATATGTATCCTTCGTAAATAAAGATGTAGCTTCTTTCACCAGGGAACTAAAATGCAAAAGCGGAAAAAACATTTGGATTATGGGCGGCAGTGAGTTAATTTCTTATTTTATCAAAGAAAAATTGATAGATGAAATTGTAGTTACTTTTGCTCCGGTTTTATTGGGCAGTGGCATTCCCTTATTTAGGCAAAATGATTTTCAAACACTTTTAAGATTAACCAGTACCAATCGATTCAACCAATTTGTGGAACTTCACTATGAAGTTATAAAATAAGCTATACTTTCTTTATTTTTATAACTTCTACTCTCCACACTTCTGGTCCTTGTTCTAAATAACTCCACTCATATTGACCGGGAAAGTCTTCAGGAAATTTGTATGTAAAAATTGGTTTAAAATCATGGTCATTTAATAATTCCATTTTTTCTCCAACCTTTAACGACTCAAACGTCCCATGAACAGTTGGGTATTTATCCTGATGAGGCATTATCTCACGTATATCAACTCTTCCTTTATAATCTGACATAATAAAATACTCCTTTACAATTTTTTATTAGTCTTTGTAGGAGTATTTTATTTATACATTTAATTACACAGCGTGCAAAATACCATTCAGTAAAATTGATTACAAAGTCACTTTAATCTAACTCCATCCTTATTAATAATTTTTAATTCAGGATGATTTTTTCCATTTGTAAAAACATAAAAAACATAGTCTTTAGTTACAGCCATACCCACTTCATCTAAATAAATTTCGCTGTCAAGAGCTGTAACATTGCTGCCATCAGCATTCATTTTATACAAGCCATTAAATTTCCAATCCTCATTATCCACGTTTTTTAATGTGTAGAATATATGATTATCATCTTTTATGAATTTGAGTATTTGCTCTTTTGACAGTTGTTCAATTGTTTTATCTTTTAAACTCATTCGATATAATATTTCTTCAACATCGTCCAAATAATAAATATATTCTTCATCAACAATCATATTCCTTGTTCTGATGTTAGATAAAAATTGCCTGTCAGTTCCATCTGTATTCATCACTTCCAAAAATCCATCTTCCTTTGTGTTATAGCTGTAGTATATCTTTCCCTTATAGACAGCCATATCTTCAATGTCTTTATCACTCAACAGCTGCTTATTCTGACCATTTACATCTATCCTGCATATTTTACTGTCATCTTCAATACTTATGAAATAAATCCCATTTCCTACAACCTGCATCTGCAAAGAGTAACCTATAAAAAGTATTTCATTATTAGTTCCATCTGTCTTAATTCTGTTTATTTCCTTACCCTGCCTGAAAAATATCCAATCTTCAACAACATTAATGGTATCCTTGCCTAAATTTTCAAGTTCGTCAAAAATAACCATATCATTTTCAAGATTTATATCTGTTCTGTATATTTTGCCTTCCATTGCATAATAGATAAAATCTTCTGCTTCAGCCACCATACCGTAATTATTAATATTGGATTCTGTATTGCCAACCAAATATTCATTTTTAATATTAATTTTTTCTGAGACTTCAATAGGAGGGCGATAATTCATAAATTTAATAACTACAACTATTGCTGCTAATGTAATTATTGCAGGAATACCAACAGTCTTAGCATAGTAAATCAAGTAGCCTTTTGCTGTTAGTTTTTCCCGGTTCTCATTTATATAATTTCCGATCAGTTGTAAACATCCTTCTATTTGAGATTGATTTAATTTATGAAATATTATTCTGGTGTTATCAAGAGATATTGATGATTCATTATCTATATTTAAGTTATTTTTGTAATCTTCAATAATCTGTAAAATTGCTTCATTGTTTTTCTTGACGAATTTTTTGTCTATGCCTTTAAAATAATAAATTCTTTTCTTTTTTAATACTGTATATGTTCCAACTATAGAAACAGGAATTAAAAGAAAAACAAACGCATCAAATATTTGAGGGATAAGGCCATCGGCGTCCCCAATATCTACGATTATAAAAAAATAAACTCCAACAATAAATATATTATAATATATTTCCGGTATAAAGCTTTTAATCTTAAAATCAGCTACTATAGTTACTATACTATAAACTGATATAGCTGCTATGATTGTAAATATTTTTTCGTTCATATATTCCCCCTATTAATTTGCCTGTCATAAACCCGTCCCCTTGTCACTACAGAAAGACAATTCTGATATGAATTACATTCTGCTCCATTAAAAATTTTTTTAAAACATAGCATTTGTAAAATATCTGTCCCTTTATTTATATAATTAATTGGCTTTATTCAATAAACACATAAATATTCCTTCCATTCATTTACTAAATCATAAAGTGAATTTCCATATAACTCTTCAATTCTATTGTTATCACTATACACACTCATAAGCTTCTCTTTACCATAACAGTTGTAAAGATATAATAAAAATGATTCTGCTTTATAATATGAATACATTTCCTTTGACAATACATCTCCTAAAATATAATCTGAACTATCCGACTGCAGTAAAGGTATTCTTCGTTCTCCGTTTTCAAATTCTAAAATTGCTTGTGATTCTATAGAAGTGCTAATGTTAAATTCATCATCTTTACCTAACTTTAAAATGCGTTCATTATATATTTTAACAAGTTCTCCTACATATTCATCTGGAATGTCAGTAAAAATTTTTTGATATCTTTTATATCGTGATGTTTTATATTCGTTATCGAATAAAGAACTTAATAATGATGCCAAGCCTTCTTTAAAAAATAAAGAAGTGTTTTTTTCTATACCCGACAAATTACAAAGCACATGGGTGACTTCATGGGTAGAAGCTTCAGGTCCAAATTTTAAAACATTCAGCTTTACCTTTATACTATTAGGTGCCCAGCTATATCTATTATCATTAGCAGCTAATGTTATATCTAGTTGTTCATTATAATTGAAATTTATAAAGTTTTTAATAAAAATTATCCCTTCATCCATTTCTTCTGTCCATTTTACAATATCCTCCCAATTCCAATTATATTGCTCATATTTATATATTGCTTCTGGTGAATTAATAGAAAAGTCTTTTCCATAACTGTAATGTACAAATATAGTGAAGTTGCTTCTCCACATGTCTTTTGAAAACAAATTTATCATATCTTGTGATTTGTTTATAAAAGATCTATAATCGTAGTTTGCTAATTTAATGTAGTCTGATAAATAATTCATTTTTGCTAAAAAACATATAAAACTATAAGAATAATCACATAATAAGTCCATGTCAATATCTTCATTAAAATCTCTAATTAGCCATGCATCACCAAAAGGCAGAAGTTTTTTTATCCTATCACTATTGAATATAGTTATTAATTCTTCCGACTTTTTTTCCTGTGCTGTAATCGGAAAATTATAGACTTTTGACCAGTAGTTTTCTAAACCCAAGCAAATCCAAGCCGGTAACGTTCCCCCACTGGCGTGATAAAATACGACCCCCATAGAAAATGGATCATCAATACTAATTTTAAATCCTAAAAAGTCTCTACCTACTTCATTTGGGTTATCAGAAATATATATCATAGGTGGATTAAACTCCATTGAGTACTCATGTTTTGCTATTTCAAACATTGTTTCTAAACGTGTTATAATGTTTACTTTATCTTCTAATACTTCATCTTTCAATCTATAAAATGCATTTTCAGTATTGCATATCGTATTGTATCCAAGTGACTTTGTATATTTATCTGCTTCCAAAAATACTGGTTTCTCAACTGGTAATAATACAGGCCTGTTTGTTATCGAAAAAAGGACTGTAATGGATAATATAAAAATAATAATAATAATAATTAATAATATATAAATATTTTTTCTATCTTTCACATGCATATACAAATAACCACCTTTATTATACAGCATTATATTATTTCTGAATATTCTACTGATGCGCGGACTTAAATATTACGACTATAATAAATTTCTATTCCTAATATAGTAAGTGCCTTACTCTCCTTTTCCTTAAAAAGGTTTTGGCTATAAAAATGCCATTTAAAACGCTAGATATTTCAGCAAGATAGAACAAATTTACAACCTCTTTACAGACTATTAATACTCAAAAATATTTTATGAATTTTTCTTTATATAAATTTTGAGTGCTTTTGTAACCATAAACATAGTATATATAGCCATTACTTTTAAAAATAATTCTATAAACATTATTCCTAAACCCATAAATCCGGCACCTGTAGCTGTAAGATTCATATTTACCTCCTTATATATGTTGCAAATTTTATTTAATATTATTTACAATTAATTTAATTGAAAAAAATATTAGTAATATAAATCCTAAAAATGACAGTACATTAATCAGCAAAAAGTATACTTGATATACTACTGCCCAATTAATTCCATGGAGGCCTTCGAAAATACCAAGACTGGAATGTTCAAATATAGGGTTATTTAATGCAGCAAGTAAAACACTTCCTAAAATGCAATAAAGTAATTTTATATTTTTGTTCATTCAGATTCCCCCTTGTTTAATCTCGTGTCATAGTGACACCTTCCATATGAACAGGGTTGTGGTATTGGTGTCAATAACCCCGTCCCCTTGTCACTTTTGTTTTAGTTTTTCGCTAAATTTATCTTCCGGCCAAATTTCATTGTTTTCGATATGTCCATTTTCATACTTAATTTCCAGGACAATAGATTCTGTTTTATCCTTAAAGCTGTCAATGTTTGCTGACCATATATTTGTAAATAGGCTTTCACTTTCTAATTGAGCAAAATTTTGTAAATAGCCGTTACTTTCTTCATAACTCATATCAGATATTTCAATTCTGCCAGGTTTATAATAATCTTCTGGAATTTCTTTTTCTTCTGTAGCTTTTATAACACTTCCTTCAGACATAATTTTATATTTATATTCTTTATCCGGAAAAAGTATCAATGATGTTTTATACATACCGCTATCTTGTTTAATTGCTTCTTTCTTCTCATATTTACCGATTTCATCACTATATACCAAGTACACCTTTGCACTCTCTTCTATTTCATTAAATGAGAACTGAAAATCTAAATGAACTTCTTTGTTTGTAGTTTTTTCATAATCTATTATGAATTCTTCATTTATAACCCAGCTATTATCATTTACAAACTCATCTAATCGGCTACTTACATATCTGTCTATTTGAGAAATAGAACTATTTAAATTTTCATAACTTGCTGACATATTATTACGCAAGTTTTTTACTTCATTCTCCGTTTTCTGAAGTTTTGTATAAATGAAAAAATTAAGCACTATACTAAAAATAAGCAGTCCCACTATTGCCTTCATTCCTTTATCCATAAATAATTTGTCACCAGTCAGAGGGACTGTTTTGATGTCATACGGTTTATACTTGATTTGTTTTATAATGTACTTAAAAAGATAAATCACTGCTACAATTATCAAAATTGTAATTATTATTCCCGCCCATCCAATTTCTTGAGGCATTATCCTCTCCACCTTCCTGCAATATTATTACAATCTATGTAAACAATACAGTAAATAGTAATATCTAATATTACCAATCAAATGCTTATTTTATGTTTGACACGTTGTCATCTGCGAAGGACAGTAAAACTTATCGCTGTTTACTATTGTTGTCTACTGCGCACATTACCAACAATCATTGAACAAAATCCTAATGGTGAAAAAATGTAGGTTTTATCTGTAAAGACACCTGTCAGAAGAAATGCTACGGCAATGCTGTACCATATAGTCCTTATTCCTTTATTTCCCACATCAACTTACCTCCATTATCGTTTTAGATATGAGCAGAAGTGACTTTTTAACCTCTTCCTAAAGTGTAGATATCTTTTCATCTTTGAACTGAATCTACATATATCAATTTTCAACATTAAACTAAACATAGTTAAATAAATTTTCATATGTCAATAATAATTCTACTATTACGCATAATTCGAATTATGCACATTAGTTACTCTTTCAAATTGGAATTAGACGCAGAGTTTAGCTTTTAGAAACAAAGTGTTTGGGATATCCATTCAAATTGTAAATTTCTTTTTTTAGGAATTCAGGATAGATAATGACATTCTGAATTTCATCTGTAGATATCCAACCAATAACCACATTGCAATTATCTTTGTGTGATACAAATTCATCATTATCAGGGATTGCTGAGCCCTTACACAATTCGATTAGATAATAAAAAGCAATGTTGTGAGCTTGCTTTCCGTTCCATTCCCAAAAACATTCCTCACTCCATAATAAGCGTTTACACAATATATCTGCGCCAGTTTCTTCTTTGTATTCACGGATAAGTCCATTCTCTAATGTTTCGCCAATCTTCACATGACCACCTGGTAAAGCAAATTCGTTTCCGTTACGGTCCCGTTGAACAAAAATTTTATTGTCCCGAATTAAAACACCAACAGTTCTCAGGTCACAAATATATTCTTCGGTTATAAATAACCAATCTTTATCCATGTCTATTCACCTCAATAAATTCATATTTGTCGTTTTTTTTAACAATTCATTGGTCACATTATCATACAATTATTACGTATAATATTACTTATGCGAACCTCAATTATTGTGAACTATAAATTTATATCTTATAGATTTATACTATTATTCCATATTATGTTAGACTGCACTTTTCTGTAATTTGTTCAATATTTTTTGATTTTTTTCAGAGTAGTCAGGCTTGCATTGCGTGACTATTGCAAATTAAATCTGTTTTTTCAATTTTGTCAGTCTATTATGCCGCTCATAAGCATTCTGTTAATTTATTTGCGTCCTCCTTGCACGGTGCTATTATAACTATTCTTATATAAAATTTATCAACTATTATTTTAGGTATCTTTCTTCAATACTTTTTTAAATTTTCAATTAAATTTACTGGATTAACTATCTTTAAAGATTCAATTGGGCCATTATCATAAATTAAAACTGTATCACAGGTTTTAAATGCTTCTTCCCAAAAGATATCAGGTGTAATATCTGGGTAAACCTGACTTGACAGAGCATATAATCCTGCGACATAAGGTACTGTCCAGCTCATACCACCAAATCTATAAAACACATAATCTTTATTCCCTGTAGGACTGGCCGTACATCTTGAATCCATTGGTATAAGAAGATCTCCTTGATATTCAAATTTTTTCCAATAATTACCTTTTGAAAAAGAAGTATTAATATCAGCATTTTTTAAAGGATCACGACCAAGACCTAAATAATTGTCACTACCAACGTATATAGTATAAATTCCATCTTGTTTTGCTTTCTCTATAGACTCAAGTACTTTTTCATCACCCTCACCAAACTTGTTTTCAATTATTGCTAATGATATTGATATCACTTTAATTTTTCTTTTTTTAGGCAATGTCTTATTAATTTCAATAATGCGGTCAATGGATTTTGCAATCCAAGAAAGATCCCACACAAATTCATCATTATTTACTGTTCCATGCGTTTCAGCAATATAATAAAGATCAGCTTCAGGGGCAACTCCAATTGAATTGCCTACTGCTATAGAAGCAACTGCAGCTCCATGCATAGAAGCCATTTCATCGTTACAATGAATTTCCTCATACATTTTTAATTGTTTACTATACTCTTCATGTTCAACTAATAATGCTTGATCAATAATTGCTATTCCAATCCCTTTTCCTGTCACACCTTTTTTATGAAGTTCTCTTATTTGTAAACCTGGGTTTTTTCCTAACTCCATAATCATATGTGGATCAAAACCATTTGGCAATTCATCAGGCCATAGTGTTTTGCTGTCAAAATCAGCATAAATTAATTCATCATAACTTTTATTTAAGTCAAGTTCCGTTAGATCTCTACTTCTTAAATCGACTTGCCATATTTCATCTGAATTTGGATTGTAATTAGGTAACTCAGTCATATTACCAGGATTACTTATGGAATAATTAGCTTCTTTAGGTTTTCTCACAATACTCGGCTTATTGTTTGGTGAAAGTAAAGTTCTGTACTCTACTGACTGTTCTGTTGTTTCTGATTCTTCTGGTGGTTGTGAATTTTCTTGTAGTGCTAACTTAAATTGAGCACAACCAACTAACAAAATTGTCATTCCAATAAAAAAACTTGCAAACCTTTTCATACTAACTCTCCAATCTCTAAAATTATTTTATAATTTCATAGCGAAGTTCCACAAATTGGTTGAATCTATTTGTGCTATTCAATCTTAAAAGTGTTTGAAAGTTATTTTGCCTGAATAGTGGAATACCACTGCCCAATAAAACCGGGGCAATAGTAACTATTATTTCATCTACTAATTTTTCTTTGATAAAATTGGAGACTAACTCACTGCCCCCCATAATCCAAATATCTTTTCCGCTTTTGCTTTTTAATTCCTTAGTGAATGAAACGACATCTCTATTGACGAAAGATACATATTCTGTATCTTCTTTTAGTGTTCTGGAAAAAATGTAGCATTCTTTATCTTTGTATGGAAATACATCTTCATGAGCCATAATCCAATCATAAGTGGTTCTTCCCATTATAATAGTATCAATAGTATTATAAAATTCTGATATTCCGTTATCACCTTCACCCTCAACATTAAAAAGCCAATCCAAGTTGTGGTCTTTTGTTGCGATGTACCCATCTAAAGTTGAAGCAATAAACAATACTAACTTTCGTTGTTCCATTATCTTTCTCCTTCATGATTTGTTGTGTCTATACACAGTATACCCAAAATTGTAGACAACCCAACAATTATAATATGACATAAAAAATAACTTCAAGGTATGATGCTATAAAAATTGACTAGTCTTTTGAATAGCCATTTATATATTACCAACAATCATTGAACAAAATCCTAATGGCGTAAAAATGTAGGTTTTATCTGTAAAGACACCTGTCAGAAGAAATGCTACGGCAATGATGTACCATAATAATTCTACTATTACGCATAATTCGAATTATATGTCATAACAATATTTTTAATTTTATTTTATAATATCTCCGTTCTCATTATAAAAATCGTAATCTACTTTATTATAATCATCTAAATCATTAAAAAAAATAATAGTTGGATTAATATTAATTTCTATCTTTTGAATTTCTCCATTTTCCATTATTCGCTCTATTCTGCTAAGTTTGGGATTGTTACTAATAATAAACGAACTTGAATTAATAGAACCTTTATTAGTTATGAGCTTCGAATACTCTTCTCGCAACTCATAGAACTCATATATAGTAATATCGCTTGCTTTTTCAGTAATTTTGTCTGGCTCAATAACATTAAGAAGTTCATATTTACCTTTGTTATTTATAATAAAATGTGCATAGCCAACTCCTTGATACTTATCTTTATTACTTATTATGTAACTCACGAAGCTGTGATTATCAATAATAGTGACATTGTATAAAGTTATTGATTGATTGGTATTAATGTGTTTTGAGATTAGTTTTTCCCTTAAAGTTATATTATCTTGAGGACGAGACATAACAAAATATATTGTCAAAATAAAAATCATAGTTATTGCAATAATCCATTTCTTATTCTTCATAACTTTACCTCCTATAATTATATATTACGGTTCTTTTTATGACGCTTAACATTACTAATGCGAACCTCAATTATTGTGAACTATAAATTTATATCTTATAGATTTATACTATTCTTCCATATTATAGACTGCACTTTTCTGTAATTTGTTCATTATTTTTTGATTTTTTTCAGAGTAGCCAGGCTTGCATTACGTGATTTTGACAAATTTAGATCTGTTTTCTCAATTTTGTTAGTCTATTATGCCGCTCATAAGCATCCTGTTAATCTTGATTACGTCCTCCCGATTATTGCATGGTGCTGTAATTCTTTTAATAGAACTTCTGCCATATTCTATTGGAACAATAGTAATCAATATAAACATCCCACCGAATTTGCATATCCTGTTTTTTTATTTTTAAATATTAGTAAATTTATTTAAAAAACTGCCGATACTTATGAGTACTGAAGTTAATTGATGTATACAAAAATCAAAAACCATGTTCAATTAAATCTTTTAATCAATAAAAGCGAAAGGGATAAGTCGTGAAAAAAATTCAAATAACTAAAATTAAAATGAACAGTATTAAGACAAAAATAACTTTTATTATTTTATCAGTTGTTATAGTTTTAAGTATTACATTAGGTGCCATCAGCAGTTATCTAACTTTTATTATTTTATCAGTTGTTATAGTTTTAAGTATTACATTAGGTGCCATCAGCAGTTATCTTAATTACAAAACAACCTATGATGCACTTGAGCAGACTATGACTGAAACAGCAGTAATTGCTGCTGAAAGGGTTATTAAAGAAATAGAATCGTATAAAAATGTAGCCATGGGAGCTGGAGGCATAAAGGATTTGTCAGATTCAAATGTCTCAGTAAGTGAAAAGCAAAAAATCATTGATGCCAACGTAAAACAATATGGATTTCAAAGGGGAAATATTCTCGATTTAAACGGCATAAGTATTTTTGATGGTAAGGATTATTCGGACAGAGATTATTTTAAATCTTCAATTAATGGTCAATCCTATGCCAGTGATCCGCTTATAAGCAAAATCACTGGAAAACTTTCAATTATAATTTCTGCACCTCTA
>JAQSXU010000154.1 GCA_029256485.1 Clostridiaceae bacterium | reverse complement strand
TAAGCGTCGTATTTTTAAAAAAGGGTTTTGGATGGGTAATATTTTTATTATATTTTATATGTTATGGAATAATTATGAAATATTTTACAAATAATAGTGTATACATCCCGTATTTACTAATTAAAGATTCTAATCTTTTACTAAGTTACATCATGATAATAGCTGCTTTTCGAGCAATAGTAATATCTATTAGCATGATCAGTAAATATTTTGACAAATCAAGGAAATAGAGAAGGAATAATAAAACTTTCATTTGATCATATAAAGAGAATTACTAAAACAAGCATGGTATTTTACTATGATATTTCAGCTGAGTCCAATAAAATGTTATCATCATTTGAAAATAATTATATCTTAAACTCAATTGAAGAACACATTTTAATGGAAAAAGATAACATTATAGAATTTAATGTTCCATATGAAGTCTGTTTGTCTGATACAAAATTTTTAATTATATATGTCGGTAACAACTACTTAACATATGGTTTACTGGGTGTTGAGATTTTAACAAATAGAGACAGTATTCTCTATGATGATATAGCTTATCAATTGCAATTTTTATCAGAGCTTATTTCAAATGCATTTGAAAGATTAACTTTAGAAGAAGTTAATGATAGATTACTAATTTCTGAAGAACAAAATAGAATAGCCAATGAAATTCATGACAGTGTATTGCAGAAATTATTTAGTCTATCCTGCGGAATGTTTTCAACTATAAAGAATTTAAATAACTACAAATTAAAGGATATTGAAGATGATTTAAATGATTTTAGAAAAACAATTGATTTAACAATGAAAGATCTCAGAGATAAAATATATGGGCTTAGCTGGAAGAAGACGGGAAACAGCAGTTTTAGTGCAGATATAAAAAGATACATTGAAGATATTATAAAATTAAATAAAGTAAGTATCCCATTCAGTATTTATGGCAGCTTAGAAATTCTAACAACAGAACAAAAGAAGGCATTGTATAGAATGATTTGTGAGGGCTTAGGAAATGCAGTTCGGCATGGCAAAGCAAAAAATATTGATATAAAATTAGATATATCTGCTGAAAGAACACTTCTTAGTATAATTGATGACGGATTAGGTTTCGATACAAAAGAAATAATTTGTAATTCAACAAATGGATTAGGGTTACAAAACCTTCAACAATTAGCAGCAATTTTACATGGAGAAATAAGTATTGAGAGTATAGTAAATAAGGGAACTAAACTGATAATAATATTTCCAAATATGCTATTAAAAGGAGAAGCAGCTATATGAACATACTGGTAGTAGATGATCATCCATTAGTGAGAAGAGGGATATTGTCCACACTTTCATGTGATGAGAATATTGATATGGTATTTGAAGCATCATGTATTGATGAAGCATTAACAATAATAAATTCTAAAAAACCAAATCTCGCTATAGTGGATTTAAATTTAGGAAAAGAAGATGGATTAGAGATAGTAAAAAAAGCTAAAGCTAAAGGAACAAGTACTAAATTTTTAATACTTACTTCTTCAATAAAAAGGGAAGATTTCGTTAGATCAGAAGAAGTGGGAGTAGACGGATATATACTAAAGGATGCTTTTGCAGAAGATATACTATATGCAATTAATGTTATTTTAAGAGGAAGAAAGTTCATTGATCCTGAAATAACTAAATATCAGGTGGAAAGCACATTAACTAACAGTTTTACAGAATTAACACCTAGGGAATATGATGTATTAATAGAAGTAGGCAAAGGATTAAGCAATGGAGAAATTGCAAAGAAATTATATATTTCAGAACACACAGTAAAGAAACATGTGAGCAGTATATTGTTAAAACTTCAATTAAGTCACAGAACACAAGCAGCATTATTAGTAAATCATGTAGTTAACCTTTAGATGGGGGATATGGAATATGAAAAAAAGAAGATTAATAAAAACAAAAGTTATTTTTTTAGCTACTATTTTATCAATGAGCATATTAGGCGTTGGGTATTCATCATGGGAAGAAAACAATAATATAAGATTGTCAGTAAAGACAGGTTTTATAAATCCAGTTTTCTATGTGGATGATGAAAAAATATCTTTTGGTGATGAAAAATTGGTTCTTATACCTTCAGATGACGGGCGAACATTATATGTAGAGGGTGAAGTTTACCCAAGCTTTAATAATGATATATCTATAAAGATTATTGATGAAGGATCCATACCTTCAGTTTTCAATAATTTATATGAAAATAATGATAATATTGCAACTTTAACTGGTTTATCTAATAGTAAACAACAAAGAAGCAGTTTAAATATTAAGAATGATTATATTGAATCTTTTGAGATTAATATAAATCCGAATTGTGATAATAAAATTCAATCAAGTGAAGCCAATACTATATCTAAAGGTAGTATAACAGAATTAGAAAATGAAATAGAGATGTTAAAAGAAAAAATACGTTTGTATGATAGAGAAGAAAATTATGATTTTGAGTATGTATTGTCTTTTGAACAAGGAATATAGAACTGCTATCTGTTTATATGGAGGAAAATATGAAGAATAAATTAACTATAATTTTTATTAGTGTGTTTGCAGGTATGATACTGTTATCATCTGGATATGGTTTATGGGAAAAGGAGTTAAATATAAAAGGTAATATTACAGTAGTTCCTGATCCAGATGTATTAGAAAGTATGAATGCACAATTAGAAGAACTTCAAACTCAACTAGATATACAGATAGCTGAAGAACAACAAAAAATGCTTGCTGAACAGCAAAGAGTTCTTTTAGAACAACAAAAATTACTAGAAGACCAGTTGATTCAAGATCAAAATAAGTTAACAGAAATACCTGTGCTTAATTCTACTGATAATTCAAGTTCGAGTTCTGTTGAATCAAGCAGCGAAAATGAACAAACAAACAATGAATCATACCCAACAAATGACAAAACAGAAGAAATAAACAATGAACCAGAACAGTTGAGTAATGAAACGAAAGAGCCTATAAATGGATTAGAACCATCAAGTAGTGAATCAGAAGAAACACTAAATGAGCTTGAACAATCAAGCGACAACTCTTCGGAATTAAACAATAAAACTGAATCATCAAATGATGAATCAGAAGGACAAAACAATGAACCAGAAAAGTCAAGTGATGAAACGAGCGAGACTGCAAATGAATCTAAACCATTAAGCAGTGAATCAGAAGATTCAAGCAATGAGCCAGAATCTACAAGTGATTAACTAACTGAATCAGGAAAAATGATAGAATAAGAAATTTGAGCAGAAAAATAATTTTTTATCAATTAATAGAGGACAAGTATGCGTAATACAAATAACTATTTACCGACAAGAACAACCTATAAAAAAAGTATTTATATAATAATATTATTTTTATCTATTTATATAATTGATAATTCTTCAATAAAAACAATTATAGATGGATATTTATTTACATATCTTATAAAGCCTATTTTGTGGATTAGTATAGCAACAATTATTTGGAGAATGCCGCATATTAAATCAACAGCAAAATTAAAGCACAGAAAATTTATATATTTTTGGGCATGCATTTTTGGTGTTACTTATATTTTGATAACAATATTTGCCGGATTTTTTGATGGAATAGGTAAAAGTCCTTATAGCCATACTCCAAAAGGAATAATAACAAATATAATTTTTATAGGATCTTCATTAGTAGGCAGAGAATTTATAAGAAGCTATCTCATTAACAGTTTTACAAAAAAAGAAAGTTATACAGTTTTTATAATAATTGCCTTGTTAATGACTATTACTAATTTTTCAGTTAATAAATACATTGAATTAAATAGCTTGGAAAATTTCGTAAAATTTGGTGCAGAGTATTTTGCGCCTGAATTCTCTCATAATTTATTTACTTCATATTTGGTATATTTGGGAGGACCCTTTACTTCAATTATATATTTGGGTACTATACAGGGTTTCCATTGGCTTTCACCAATTCTACCTAATTTAAAATGGATAATAACAGCTTTAATAGGTATTTTGTGTCCGATTTTCTTTTTGATGGTTTTTAAATCTATTTATTTAAATAATGCTAAAGAAATTAAAAAAACACAGCATGATAAAGAAGATCTTGTAAGTTGGATTGTCACAAGTATTATATCTATAGGTATTATATGGTTTTCAGTTGGTGTATTCCCGATATATCCATCGGTCATTGCAACGGGCAGCATGGAACCTGAAATAAAACCAGGAGATATTATATTAGTAGAAAAAATAACTGAAGAGGAAGAAATAAATAATCTGAAAGTAAATGATGTAATTCAGTTTCACAGCGATGGAATACTGATTTCTCACAGAATAATACAAATAAAAAAAGATGATTCAGGAGATATGCTTTTTAGAACTAAGGGTGACAACAATTCAGGAGTTGATGCAGATTTAGTTAAACCTAAAAATATTAAAGGTAAAATTAAATACGTAGTCCCTAAAATTGGATGGCTAACTCTTCTAATAAAAAGTGAAAAGGATTTACCTCTTGATGAAATCGTATTTTAAAGCTCATACTACTAAAGAGCTACCATATAGTAATTAAGTAGTATTATAGTAACACTAAAATATGATTTAAAAGTATACTTATGCATGTAGAATGAAGATTGAAATGACTGTATACTTCTATTCAATAGAAACCTCAAAGGTTAATATTAAATAAAAGGAGAGAATAAAAATGAAAAAAACAAAATTAATTGCTTTAACAATGGTAGTAGCAATAATGATGATTGGAGCAGGATATGCAGCATGGACTGACACATTAAACTTTGAACAAGAAGTTAATACAGGACATTTAGATGTTCACTTTGTAGATCTTAATAATGAAGAAGTTAATTTAATAGACCCTCATATGGGTGCACTATCTGATTATTCTGTAGAGGCAGATAATGATGGACAAAATCAATGGGATAATGCAAAGTTAACAATTAATAATGTATACCCTGGAGCAAAATACAATATTCAAGTATTAATGAAAAACAACAGTACAATGCCTGTAAAATTTGCTAGTATAACATCTCCTTGGGGTCCATGGGAAGATTTAGGATTATCATCATCAAGATTAGATATCGCTATCCTTAATGCAAATGGAGATGTAGTTGCAACACAATATATAGGTCATGCTTGGGATTTACCTACTGAAGAAATACCTGTAGGTGGATATGTACGTTATTATGTTACTTTTGTAACACCTGATGACATAGCAGAAGATTCTACATTAGAAACTAATCTTAGTGCTACATTTAAACAATTCAATCAGTAATTCAATATAAAATAATAGTAGCAGGGTTTATACCTGCTACTATTACTACATTTTTAGATACAAACCAGGGGGATTAAATGAAGAAATTAACATTAAATAAAAAGCCAAGATTAGCACTAATTTTAGTACTAATTTTATTTATAATATTAAGTGTATTTCTAATTTTCAACAATATTTCTAACCCAGGGTTTGAGGATAAAAAAATCCCTTTATATACATATAACTATAAGTCAAAAATAGATTATAGTGTTTATCTTAAACAAAATAATCTGTATAAAGAAAAAAATTTAAAAAAAGGAAAAATATATATAACAGAATTTGTTGATTACATTGGAGCAAACCTAAAGTATGAATTCAATGGAGAAAGAGCTACAGATGTTAAGGGTGAATATAATATTATAGCTAAAGTAAAAGGTTTTACCGGTGAAGGGGAAGATTTAGTAAATATTTGGGAGAAGGATTTTCCAATTAAGCAAAATGAATGGTTTAACTCCAATGATGGTAAAATATTAATAAATGAAAGTGTAATATTAAATCTCATCGACTATAATACATTTGTTAAAGAAATAAAAGAATCATCTAAAATAAAATGCAGCACAGTATTAACCTTAATCATGAATATAGATTTAACCGGAATTACAGATAAAGGACCAATTGAAAAGTCTATTTCACCTAGTTTAATAATTCCGCTTGACGTTGACATGTTTGAAATAACTGAAGAAAATATTGTAGATCAAACTGAAGCAATTGAAGAAATAAAACAGGTGCAGAAACCAATAAACAAAAATCTAATTATAATTTATGGAATAATCTTAGTTTTTTTAATAATTGCACTAATAATATTAATATTTTTTACTAAACTTGCATGTGAAAAGAATCCTTTAGAAAAGGAACTTTCAAGGATTTTTAAGAAGTATGGAGACAGGTTAGTTGCTCTAAATTCAGATATTAGTATAACGAATTCAAAAAATGTTAATTCTATTGAGGATTTAGTTAAAATTGCGGATGAAATAGAAAGACCGATAGTTTATAAATATTGTGAAAATAAAGAAATTAACAAGTTTTATGTATCTGATGTTAACGAAATGTTTTTACTTGATTTAAAATACTTAGATAACTCTGAACAAACTAATGATAAAAAAGATATTATGGAAGACATTATAACAGAAGATGTAACAGAACAAATTAAGACAGATTCGCAGTTAAGTGGTTAATTTTTTTATTAATAACATTTATTATCAAAGAGGTGATAAAATTGAATCTTATAAGCAAA
Source organism: Clostridiaceae bacterium (assembly GCA_029256485.1). The sequence continues at coordinate 1,170 of JAQSXU010000154.1, read as the reverse complement.
TCTATTAAAACTATACTTAGGATATTTGTTATTGTTCTAGTAGGCGGAGCAATAGCCAGTAATCTAATGGAATATACTTTTTCTGCAACTACACAGAATAATCCTAATGTATTAGTAACAATAAACGATGATGGCAGCATATCTCATAATGGAAATCTCTTTGATGGTCAATTGTATCCTGCTACTGAAGATGATGCCGAAAAAGGAATTGGCGGTATAAATGGTGTTATAAGGATAGAAAATCAATTTAAAAAAATAGATGTAGATAACTTGGCTATAGGTATAAAGAATATTGTTATTAAAAATGATTATGCTAAAAATGCGGTATTTAATTCATTTTTAACTAATATAAAATTAAAAATAGAAAAGGGAAACATCTTTTCTTTTAACAAAACACTGATTGATTATACAAAACTCTCAGATATACTTTATGAAACAGAAAGCGATAAGTATCATGGATACATACTTGATTCTGATGATAAATTTAGCTTAGATAAGGGGGATGTTATAGATTTAAAATATTCTCTATATATGGATCTCGAAGCTGGCAATGAGCTAGAATCTGTAACAGCATACATGCCGATATACATAAATCTAAAAGAATCATATGTGGATGATGGAAATGACGATGATGGTGACGATGACGATGACGGTGAAGAAGTTGTTATAATAGAAGATTCTTTAGTACCGATAGATAAATTAAATAAAATAGATCACTTTCAATATATACAAGGTTATCCTGATAATACAGTGAGACCTGAAGGGTTAATAACGAGAGAAGAAGTAGCTACAGTATTCTATAGGCTTCTAGATCCTGTTTATAGAATAAGCATATCAACAGGATTTGAAGGTTTCTCTGATGTAAGTGACAACAGATGGTCAATTAAGCATATTGCTACTTTAGCTAACGGAAAAATAATAGAAGGTTATCCAAATGGAAGTTTTAAACCTGGAGATTCTATTACCAGAGCAGAATTAGCAGCTATAGCATCAAGATTTGATAATTTAAGTTCAGTACAAGGTAATAGCTTCACTGATATAGAAGAACATTGGGCGATTGATTATATTAATTCTTCTGCAGCAAAGGGTTGGGTTAAGGGATATCCTGATGGAAGTTTTAAGCCTGATCAATATATAACAAGAGCAGAATTTGTTACTCTTGTAAATAAT
>JAQSXU010000153.1 GCA_029256485.1 Clostridiaceae bacterium | reverse complement strand
GGCATGAATTTTGATTCAAATGACATTGATTTAAAGCTAAATATTTATAATTATGCTGATAGTGATGTTTTTTACTTTTCAGGATTAATGGATAATATTTATAGAGATATTGCTGGTATTAATAGTAATGGCTTATTTATATGTACCCAAGCGCTAGAATATAGCCCAAATTTTCAACCATGTAGTAATGGAAATAATGTATTTGTTTTTGATGTTATTGAAGAATCATTAAGGGTAGGGGACAAAGTATCAGATTTTTTAGATATTCTAAATAATAGAAATGCTTTCTTTTCTACAAACCCTTTTTTTCCCAATATGGGCTTACATACTATAATTGCAGATAAATACGGTGATGCTGTAATTCTCGAAGAGGGAATAAATACTAATGTTATAAGTAAAATAGATGGCAAATTTATTGTTATGACAAATTTCCCAAATGGCAATTTTGAAAATCAAAAATTTGACGAAGTTTACGGATGTGGTGCTGATAGATATATAAAAGCATATAAGAATATAAATGATAAAATTAATAACTTTGGAATAAATGATGCTTTTGACGTCTTAAGAAGAACATGTCAGGATACAACTCTTTGTTCGATAGTATTTGAACCATTAAAATTGGAAGCATATATTTGTTTTAAAATTGATTTTGATAAAAAATGGAAAAACAATTCAATTATTTTTACGGCTGAAGGAGTAAGTGTTAAACAGCTTTATAAATTTTACGAATAAAGAATCATACCAAATTATTAATTCGTATTCTTCTTATTTTACGAATTATCTACAAAGTTATTAACAAGTTATACACAGTAACAACAAATCATAGACAACGTTGATTATATGTAGTCTATGTAGAAAATAAGTAAAATCAATTGGTGTATAGGAATTTACACTAGATATATAAAGGAGAATATTTTATTATGATTATTGACAATAATCCAAAGGAAATAGAAGCAATGGAGGCATTCTCGTTATCATGGAAACTGTAAAGAATGTGTTGCAATTCACAGAGCACATCAGGAACATGTGCCAAATTGCATGAGACCATTGATAAATAAAAAAATAAAAATATTATCTGAACTAACTGAACATACAATTGCAAATGAAATTGAACCACCTAAAGAAATTTTGAGAAAAGAATGAAATTATGGACTTGGCGATAAATTTCCAATTTATATAGTTGAGTAAAATTAGCATAGCATAAAGTTAAGTTGATTCGCATTCTTCCTATATAGCGTCTTAACACAATTATAGAAATCTGGTTAATGTACATAACCCATACTTTATTCAATGCAAGTCCCTGCTTAATTTGTTTCGGTAAAATTTTATGAATTAATGGAGATGAAAGTTTGAATGGATTTAAGTTATGAAAACCCATCATTATTGTACAGGCTGATAGATGAATTTGGAAATAATAGATTATTTAGTTTCATTTATAAAAATTATATTAGAACCTTAAACTTCAAAGGGAATGAAAGAGTATTGGATTTTGGAAGTGGTTCAGGTGCAGGTTCAAGACATTTGGCAAAAATACTTCAACAATATAATGGACATTTAACTTGTGTAGATATTTCAAAATATTGGACAGAAAAAGCAAAAAAAAGAATGAGTAATTATGATAATGTTGATTTTTTAGTTGGACAACTGCCTGAACTTCAATTGGAATGTAACTCATTTGATGTTATTTACATTTTTTATGCATTGCATGATGTTTCAGTGGATTTAAGAAATGGTATAGTTAATGAATTTTTTAGGATTCTAAAAAATGAAGGAAGATTATATATAAAAGAACCACAAAGAGAAAATGATGGAATGCCTATATCTGAAATTACAGAGTTAATGAAAAGTAATGGCTTTTATGAGGAAAACTCCATAACGGATAAGGGTACATATAGTGCAGCATATAAAAAAATACATTCATAATATTCTTATACTGTGCCACAGTCGTAAAATAGGATGCACTAATTAGGAGGTATATTTTTGAAAAGAAAAATCTATTTGATAATATCAACCCTTTTATTAATCTCAATCCTTACATCTTGTTCTAATATAAAGGAAACCAAAGGCACTCTTGAAACCTCTGCTAAATCTCAAACTGGAAGCACGGATGGAACAGTAACATACCCATTGCATATTATAGCCCGCGAAAATACTATTGATAGTACTGTTGTTATACCAGATATTAATTTAATTATAATTGATTCTAATGGTAAAACCGTAGGGACAACAAAAACTGAGAAAGATGGTGTTGCTGATATCACAGTGACCGTACCAATAGATAAAAGATATAACAGTAAAATTGGAACAGTAACTGTAATTGGCTTCAATAATGAAAAATTTAGAAGAACTGTAATGTTGGAAGTCCCAGTTGCAGGTGGTGGAATAGTAAACCAAAACATGATTATGATTCCCAAAACAGGATACCGTGATGAAGAGGTTAATGTATGTTATGGTAATATCTTTCACATGTTTTCAATGGACATGGTAAACAAATACATACCTTGGAGTGGTCAATGATTTTCTTAATAGTTGTTAAATATGGCGAATTAAAAATGTTGGGGTGAAATGTTTATGAGTGATACTAAAATTAATACGTGGAATAAAATTTATTCGGATACTGATGGGTATTTAGAAAGACCAGATGAAATAATTACAAAACTGGTGAGCGAATACCAAATTAAGACGAGCCTTGATGTAGGAGCAGGTAATGGAAGACATTCAATATTTCTTGCTAGTAAAGGAATCAGAGTAAAGGCTATGGATATATCAGGAGAAGGCTTAAAACTTTTAAGCAAAAATGCTACAAGTAATGGTTTGATCATTGAGACGGAGGTTATTTCGGTAGATGACTATTATGATAGTAATAAGTATGATTTAGTTCTTTCAACAGGTGGGGCACTTAATTTTTTAAATAAAGAGACATCAATTCAGGTTATTCAAAGATTAAAGAATAACGTTCAAGAGGGCGGATATATGTATATTACAGTATTCACAATTCACGATAATGCATTTAGCCGTCAATATGAACTTGCAGAGACAAAAAATGAGGATACATATTATTCTGTCAAGATAGGTACATGGGTAACTGGGTTTAAGGATGATGAATTAAGAATGATGTTTGAAAATTGGAGAATAATTGAATATTTTGAAAAAAACATTTTAGACGATGGACATGGTGACCCTCATTATCACCATACAGCAGGAATACTAGCAAAAAGAATATAAATAAAAAGAAAATATCGTTATAGGTTAAAATTAGTTTGGAATTTTCTTTTTACTGTGTCACAGCCGATAATAAAGGCGAGGTAAATAAAGTCCGTATATCGTAAATATGAATTTAGTATTTATTATGGGGAGGCAGTATGAGTACAAATAGTGAAAAGATGATAAAACTTATTGGCTTGGAGCCTGTGAGTAACAGAATTGATTATGAGATTTTAGAAATATCACAATGTAATGGATACAGAAGGGAACTTATTCAATATTTAGTACATGGGCGTAAAAACATTGCTTTTTTACTTTTACCAGATGAGGAAGGAAAACATCCAGCAATTTTAATAAACCATCAACATAATGGAGAAAGAAATCTCGGCAAGAGTGAAGTTTGTGGTCTTGCAGGCAATCCCCTTCAAGCATTTGGACCTGCACTTGCAGAGAAAGGATTTGTTGTTATCGCACCAGATTCATTGTGTTTTGAGGATAGAAGAGTTAATTCCATTGGAATCAATAAAAGTGATGATGATGATTTGCAACATTTTTTTACAATGTGCTATGGAATACTTACAGGTCAGACTTTGGCTAAAACAGTAATTGAAGATGCAATGGGAGCAATCAGTGTGATAAATGGCTTGGATTGTGTTGATTACAATCAAATAGGTTGTTTAGGACATTCATATGGTGGTAATACAACGATTTATCTTACTGCATTTGATAAAAGAATACATTATGCATGTGCCAGCGGAAGTGCTGCAACATTTAGAAACAGAATTAAAAATAATGTTGGTATTGAAATGGCAAGTGTTATACCTAATTTTTTAAGGTATTATGATATAGACGATGTAGTATGTGAAATTTGTCCATCTAAATTTCTAATCGTATCAGCAACTGATGATAAATACTCAAAAGATGCAATGGATATCTATAAGAAAGCAGAAAAGAAATATAAAAAATGTAATGCAGAACAACAGATTAGCATTAAACAATACTTAGGGGGTCATGCACTTACATCAGAAAGATTTGATTTTATAGTTGACTGGATTGTTGGTGCTGTAAAATAAATATTAAAGTTTAGTTAGTTCACAAATTTCCTATTATCCGTCATAAGCAATAAAAGTTTGTGGCGTTTTTAGTTGTGACGGAACGGCAATATAATACAAAGCAAAGGGGATGTTCATTATTCTTATCATTGAGCATTTAGCAGACCACAAAGAATACATTGATACAGTGACAAATTGGATTTGGAAGGAATTAATAAAAAATAAACTACCATTAACATTTAGTGCTCTTGAAGATAATGAATTAGTTGGAACTATCGGATTGTGGAGAAGTAGGTTTTACAGAACTATTTCTTTATACTGATATTTGTAACTATTATGAAAAAACTGGATGGGAATGAGAGTTTGTCATCAATGTAAATGTGAAATGATTGAGGGGTTTGATGTGGCTGTTGAAGCAAGATATGGTATTAAAATCACTAAAGGAAAAGGCATCTTTTCAGAATGGACGGAAAAACCTAAAACTGCAATTTGTCCAAAATGTGGTGAAGTCTCTTTGTATATTGAGAATATACAAGAACTTTCAGAAAAGAAATAGAAAGCTTAAGAAATGTTTTTAGAATAATATTTAAGTGATATTTATGGATGAAAAGTTCAAATTAATTTTTAGTATAGTTATGGGTAAATAATATTGCAAGATATAAAAAGGGTTATGTAAACAAAAAATTCACATTAACATAACATAAAATATAAATTATAATGTTATAGTTAATTCGAGGTGATAATATTGAAGAATTCACTAACTTTAGAGCAATTCATGTTACTTGCACTTCGATATCAAAAGAATAAGAAAAAAGCTAAGAAAAAATTAAATGATGATTTTAATGCATATATTTCAAACAGATCGTTACATATAAAGAAACGCTGTGGGTATTTTTAATAGACTTAAGAGCTCTTAATAGAGCTCTTTTTTCATGGTTAAAACACACCTCATAAGTAAATAATAAAATTGGAGGTGTTAATATTGTCTGAAATAGAAGACCTATTAAAAGATATTGAAACATTAAGAGATAACTTACAGCAGTTAATAAAGCAAAAGCAAGGAAACTTAATTGATAAGGATGTTGTATCTGCAAGTAAGATATTAAATGCTGCATTAAATCAATACAATAAGTTTTTAAAAGAGAAGATACAAAATACATAATAAAAAGGGTTAGAACATGGCAAACAGAATACGTAGGGAATATGTGGGATTGCAAGTAGAAATTAATAAATGTTTTCGCTATAATATTAGTTGAATAAAATACTTAGTTTGAAAGGAGAAATGACGTTTGAAAAAAGTAACGACTAATATAGTATGGGCGATAGTAGCAGCCGCCATGTTGGTACCTTTTATATTAACAATAATAATGAATGCTCCAAAAGCAATACGATATATAATGAGATTGAAATAAATAGAAATATGAAATTAGAGAGCCAAGGACGGCTCTTTTTTTATGCTTAAATTAATGGCCCATATGAGATAGATACTGCACTAATAATAGCAGTGTTTGATAGAATTTCGTACAGATGTGAACTTTTCAACATGACCGGCAAGAGTTACAGGCTTGTGCATAGAAAATCAATATTTTAAAATAATCAGGAAAATATTCAGTAAAATTGTTTGCCGAAATTTGGCAAAAGTACTTGCCGGTAACATATATTTTAATCAATAAATTCAAACAAGTTTTCAGCTGTTGTATTGAATACCCTTGCTATGTCTATAGCTAATTTTAAAGAAGGGTTATATTTTCCGTTTTCTAAATGAACTATTGTTTCTCTTCTAACCCCTACTAATTTTGCAAGTTCATTTAAAAAGTTTACGCTAAAATCGTTACTGTGAACCATATCATAAATGACGAAGACTTTATGCTAATATAAGTTGCTTTAATTTATTTTTTGTATTATCATCTATGGGCATTTGAATGGTGATATTTGCACCTTCTATTTCTGTAGATTTAAATGAAATATAACTTAGATATAAGTTTCCTGCTAAAGGGTGATGTAAAAGTTTTTGACCCTCTGGTGCTCCCATAATACCTTGATTATTCCACCATTTATTAAATAGAGAATTTTTTCCATTTAATTCATTTATAATTTCATTTATTTTATTATCATTCTCATAATAGCTGTAATTTGCTCTCAATTGTTCAACACGTAATTTAGAATGTCCCTCCCAATCATCTAATAGTTCTTTTATATAATTATCATTAAAAGCTCTCCAAACGGAATTTCTTTCTTTTTCATTCATTTCTTCATAATTACCATAAACTTTTAGAGCAGCCTTATTCCATCCAATTATTGTTAATCTGCTATCAGTAACATAAGCTATATTAGGATTTTGATTATCCAAGAATTTTTGTAATGTATTGGAAATAGTAACGGTAGTAAAGTCTTCCATAGGTAATTTTTTATCTGACAAATTAAATAAATATCTTTTTTCTTCATTATTTAATTGAAAAACTCTGCTCAAAGAGAGTAACACATCTATTGATGGATTAACATTTTGTCCTTGTTCAATGCGCACATACCAGTCAATACTTACTCCGGCTAAATCAGCAACTTCTTCTCTCTTTAGCCCTTCCACTCTTCTTTTTTTATCGAATTTAAGTCCAAATTGTTCTGGTCTCAATGTGGATCTTTTCTTTTTTAAAAATAATCCAAGTTCTTTGCTTTTGGATATCATTACTACCTCTCCTATTTATATTTAATTATTAATGATAGTACTAGTAATTTACAAAGCCATTTTATAAATTACTTCATATCTGTTAAGCCTAGTACTATTTATCATATGATAACTTAGCTTCTATTTAAAATAATACTTTAATTATACACTATATTCATAACTTATAGAGAGGAAGATGTGAAAATGACCAGAGACTTGAAAACCAAAAATTTTTCCAATAAATTATTATTTATTTTATCAATTATATGTGCAATTATAGTAGCTAATTTATACTACGATCAAGTTTTATTAACTAATATTGCCAATGATTTTTTTGTACCCGCTTCATCATCTGGTAAGCTTGTAACATTTATACAGATAGGCTATACAATGGGATTATTGTTTATTGTTCCATTAGGAGACAGGTATAGTAGAAAACTGTTAATCATTTTAAGTATTATTTGTTCAGCTGTATTATTATATTTAATGACTTTAGTCTCTACATTTAATTTAATAGTAATTACAGGATTTTTTATGGGCCTTTCCAGTGTTTCAGCACAGCTTATAATCCCATTTGTTTCGTCAAATATTTCCTCAGAAAAACGAGGTATAATAGTTGGTCACTTATTAACAGGAGTATTTCTTGGTGTTTTATTAGGCAGAGTATTAGGAGGAGTTGTTGGACAATTACTGGGATGGAGAGCAGTTCATGAATTAGCAGCAATAGCTTTATTAATTTTTGCAGCATACTTATTTTATTCTCTTCCGGATGATAATATAAAAAAAGAAAATTCATATAAAAATATCATATTATCCTTACCTCCATTATTAAAAAAAGAGAAAATATTAAGAGAAACAATAGTTTTTGGTGCTGCTGCATTTTGTGCATTCAATATTTTTTGGGTTTCATTGTCCTTTATTTTAGAAAGCTATCCTTATAATTATGGAAGTGCCGTAGTTGGAATATTTGGTTTCTTAGGTATAGCAGGCGCATTAACAGCTGGATTTGCAGGAAAACTTACAAACAGCAAAAATGTAAGCTTATGGAACCTTGTTGCTTTAGCTATAATGTTTATTTCTTTTTTGATCCTAGGCATAGGCTGGTTTAAGCTTATAATTATAATTTTTATAACCTTTACTTTAGATGTTGGTTCAAGAATGAATATGTCCCTAAATCAGGGAAGGATTTATAAACTTAATCTCCAAAATCATAGCAGATTAAATTCCCTTTACATGGTTGGATATTACTTAGGTGGATCTCTTGGTTCATGGATAAGCACCTCTGTGTATCATTCATTTAATGTTATTGGAATTACAATTGCAAGTTGTATTGTACTTTTACTAGCATATATTTATTATTTAATTACTAATAATCTTTTAAATCGAAAAACTCATACTAAATTTTGAAATGTATTTGCCTCTAAAAATGAATGAGCACATCAGTAATTTGTAAAATGATTTAAAATAAAGGAGAAGATAAAAATGAATTTGATAACTGTGAATCGAGAAAAATGTATTAAATGTGGTTTATGCGTAAATGAGTGCCCAGAACATGTATTAAAACTTGGAGAACATGGCCCTGCAGAAGTTTGTACTGAAGAGTGTATTGCCTGTGGTCATTGTGTAGCTATATGCCCAAAGGAAGCAATGGATAATATAAAAACACCCTTATCCAATCAAATCAGCTCAAAAAAATTTCCAAAACTAAATTCTGAGGAGGCAGAAAACTTTCTTCGTTCAAGGCGTTCCATCCGCTCATATAAAGAAACCCCTGTGCCAAGAGAAAAATTAATAGCGCTTATCAATGTTGCACATTTTGCTCCTAGTGGACATAATCTGCAGGATATATCCTATGTTATTGTAGATGATAGGAAAATACTTGATGAAGCTGTTAAACTTGTCATTGAAGAATTTGAAAAGGATAATGTATCAAGTAACTTTACAAAGCCATATCGTGAAAAAGGAATTGATACAATATTGCGAGGAGCATCCAGCCTTATCCTGGCAACTGCTGATTTAAACTTTCCACGAGGAAGAGAAAATTCTATTTTTTCATTAGCATACCTGGAGTTATATGCGCCAACACTAGGATTAGGCTCATGTTGGGCTGGAATGTTTGAAAGAATTGCTATGAAGGATAATTCACCGTTAATTAAATTATTTAATATTCCTAAAAATAAGAAAATCACTGGTGCTGTTATGGTGGGATATCCTAAATATGCTTATTCAAGGTTAGTTGACAGAAATCCATTAGAGTTTACTTTTATAAATCTGTAATATCATTCTATAAAAATTAAAACAAATATTTTTATATAAATTTCGATATAATATAAATAATAAAAGCTTAGTGCTGGTAACACTAAGCAAGCCTTAGAACATTTATTTTGTTTTAGGGCTATTGGATGAAATTAATCAAAAGTTAATTAAGAAAAAGTGCTAATCTTGGTTGGATGGTGCACTTTTTTCTTTGCTCTTAACTTCTATATCAATACCTAGAAACTTAATCTTAATTTTCAAGTGATTTATAAAAAGATTAAGTTTTAAAACTAATTGCGGTATAATGCAACAAAGTATAATAAAATATAACAAAATGCATTAAAGTGCTTGACCATTGTAAAAAGAATTACTATAATTTAATCATAGATTAATTTTGAAAGGGTAGATTTTTTATGGAGAATCAATTTTATACAATAGATAAAATTGCAGAAATATTAGGTTTGCATCCCAAGACTATAAGAAAGTTTATAACAGAAGGGAAGCTTGCAGCATGCAAGGTTGGAAAGCAATGGAGAATTTCAGGTCATGATTTAAGTATTTTTATGGAAGGAAATAATGTTAATATATGTGATAAAAAAATTGGTGAAGAATCAAATATTGATTTTGTTACTATTGAAGAAGTTAAGGAAACTGTAAAGCAAAAGGTAAATGTATCTACTGTTGTGGATATTAATGATGTAGATAAAGACGAATATTTTAGAATATCAAATACTCTTATAGCATTAATGAATTGTAAAGATTCAAAAATGGCAAAGTCTACAATTAATATGAAATTTGATGAAAAAGCAAACAGACTAAGGGTATTACTATGGGGCAATTTAAGCTTTATTCATGAGATGTTAAGTTCAATTTCAATGCTTATGGAATAAACTTATAAGGAGAGTGATACTTTGAATTACAGAGTAGTAAATAAAAATAACAGTAAATATATTGAATTTGTTTCTGATTTGATGAAGCTTTCTTCAGAGCAGGATGTGCTGGATTGCATATCTAATTGTATGGAAAATGACATTTATACAATAGTACTGCATTCTGCTATATTATCTGAAAATTTTTTTAATCTTAAAACTGGACTCGCAGGTATGGCATTGCAAAAGTTTATAAACTACCATGTAAAAGTTGCTGTTATTATTAAAGAGGAAGAAAAGCTTAATGAGAGATTTAAAGAAATGATTATGGAGGTTAACAAAGGGAACCATTTCAAAACATTTAGGAATATTACAGATGCTGAAGTTTGGATTTCAAATTTATGATACTAAATCAAAGTTTATTTTTTGTAAAAATTGAATAATTATTTTGGACACCGTATTATTCAAATGAATTGTACGGTGTTTTTGCGTTGAATTCTAAAAAATGTAGTGGCATACTATGTAATATTGTGCAAAATATGGTATCATATTTACATGATCAGATTCATACTGGTAAAATTTTATGAATTAAAACTGGGAGTGATTATATGAAAACACTTACCAAAATCATTAATCAAATAACAGTAATATAATGTACATTAATATTTCACTTACATTCTTTGTAATCATAGCACGTTCTGAATCACTGGTAGGGCTTCTAAAACTGCTAGTGGAGTCAGTTAGTACCGGAAGATTTTTAATATTATATGAACCCACAGGAAACTTAGATTTCAATGATATTAAATTATTAATGTCTACAATATTGTTTATTTTATAAACTCCTTTTCCCTGCAATATTCTTCTTATTAATGCTTCTGAAGATAACCTATATTTACTAGGAACTTTACCTAAGGAATATAGTGGCTTTATTTAATATAGTGTGAAAATGTTACAAAAAGACATTTGTCCTAGGACAAATGTCTTTATTATTGACGCAACAAAATAAAAGTGATATATTAAACTTATTGCCACTTACCTAGCATTAAAATATATAATTCTACAATTATATTATACACTATTAAACAGGTGGTGTCAATTAGATTTTAAAAAAATCTTACTGAATTATTCATTAAAGGGAGGGGTATAGCATGAATAGGAACGACATTGAATGGAAAGTTGAAAATCAATGGCTTCAGCAGGTGCTTAAAGAGGCTAGAAGGCAGTATGAAGAAAAACGTGATATGAAAGAAAAATTTAAAAAGAATGCCCTTGAAACACAAAGGCAGCTCTGGCAGGATGTAGGTTCCCTTTCCATAAGCAATGGACTTGAGCAGATTGTTGACTTCATGGAATTCATAGATGCTATGAAAATACAAAAGAGGAGGCATGAGTTTACCGCAAAAATTCAGGAAAAATACGAGAAAATGCTTTATTCACCTTACTTCGGACGAATTGATTTTCTTGAAAATGGAGATAGGAAGCCTGAGAAGTATTATATTGGAAACTCAAATCTTGCAGATGATAATTATGATTTTCTAATATATGACTGGCGGGCACCGGTTTCCAGCATGTTTTATGATTACGAAATTGGAAAGGCTAATTATAAATGCCCTGAGGGAATTATTCAGGGAGAAATAACACTGAAAAGGCAATATAAGATTAGTAACGGTGAAATTCAGTATATGTTTGACAGTAATCTTAATATTGATGATGAAATACTTCAGGATATCCTGAGCAAAAGCGCCGACAGTAAGATGAAGGCCATAGTAACAACTATTCAAAGAGAGCAGAACAGAGTAATTCGTAATGAGGAGTACAGAAACTTGATTGTACAAGGACCTGCGGGAAGCGGGAAGACCTCCATTGCTCTTCATAGAATTGCCTATCTCTTATATAAGCATCGTGATAAAATAACATCTAAAAATATAGTAATATTCTCTCCTAATGAGATTTTTAATGAT
>JAQSXU010000152.1 GCA_029256485.1 Clostridiaceae bacterium | reverse complement strand
CTGCCTGGGTTTTACAAGGGGGAAGAACAGGCTTATAATGAAGCAAAAGATTTACTTAAGGTTTTTAATCTTTTAGATAAAAAAGATGATTTTGCAAAGAATTTACCCTATGGTGAACAAAGAAAACTTGAAATAGCAAGGGCATTAGCAGCAAAGCCAAAGTTACTTTTACTGGATGAACCTGCAGCAGGTATGAATCCTCAGGAAACAAAAGAACTGACAGATTTAATAAAATGGATAAGAGATGAGTTCAAACTTACCATAATTCTTATAGAGCATGATATGTCACTGGTTATGGGAATATGTGAGAAAGTATTTGTTTTCGATTACGGGTTATTGATAGCCAGTGGAACTCCAACAGAAGTTCAAAACAATAAGGATGTTATTAAAGCTTACCTTGGAGGTGATGAGTAATGCTGGAGTTAAAGAAGGTAAATTTATATTATGGTGTTATACATGCATTAAAGGATATTGACATCAACATTGAAGAAGGAGAAATAGTAACTTTAATTGGTTCTAATGGTGCTGGAAAATCAAGCACATTGAGGGCAATTTCAGGAGTTGAAAAAGTGAAATCAGGAAGCATTTTATTTAATGGTAAGGAAATAAGTCATATAAATGCTTCTAATATAGTTTCTTCGGGAATTTCGCATGTTCCTGAAGGAAGAAGAGTTTTTCCACAGATGTCAGTTATGGAAAATCTCGAAATGGGGGCTTTTACGAGAAAAGATAAATTGGAAATAAAAAAGGATTTTGAAAAGGTGTTTTCATTATTCCCTAGACTTTTGGAAAGAAAATATCAAATGGCAGGAACCCTTTCCGGAGGGGAACAGCAGATGCTTGCCATTGGAAGGGCTCTTATGGCAAGACCTAAACTCCTGCTTTTAGATGAGCCGTCTATGGGGCTTGCACCTTTAGTTGTAAAAGATATTTTTAATATAATCAATGATATAAATAAGAATGGTACTACAGTACTTTTAGTAGAGCAAAATGCAAATATGGCTTTAAAAATTGCAAGCAGAGCTTATATTATTGCTAATGGTAAAATTGAATTAGAAGGCAGGTCAGAAGATCTCTTGAATAATGAAAAAGTGAAAAAGGCATATTTGGCTGGATAACATAGCTATTTTAATGGTAATGTACATAGCTGAAATATGGGAATAAAGTGAAAAAGCTTTTTAGTGATGACTGAAAAGCTTTTTTCGTGCGGAAAAATACAGGGGATAAAATAAAAAAGAGGGAACTTAAAAATCTCCTCTTCCTGTTTTATCAACGTGAACTTTTACATTTACCTGGATTTCAGAATTGGAAACTATGGCATCCCAATCTGCGCCAGTTTGTCTTCCGTATTTAGCAGCCGCCACTTGGCCAAGCTGTAAACAGTCAATCTTATGTTCGCTTTTCATCTTAATTATAAAATTATCACACATCTTTTTTACATATTGACACATTTCTTTTTCAAATTCACTATTTGTCTTAGAATCCTTGCTTATATTTTTATAGGTTAAGCTTGAAGCAATATCACCAGTTAGATCTACATTTATGGTAAATTTATACCTGTCCCCTTCCCTGGTGCAGCTAACTTTTCTTTTTGCCGTGGCATAATAGTCAACATAGTCATTTGGACTTTTTTGTATTGAGAGTACACCTTTGCCCCTATTACCCCTCAATATATTCATAATTCTGGAATCATTCATATTCATTTTTAGAACCATTCTGTCTTTACTAAAAAGTGCCATGCCAGTAATTTTTATTCCTTCCTTAGTGAGTTCAATATAGGGAAGTGCTACATTGGTTCCCTCAGCATCAATTTGCAGAAACATATTCGTTATTTTATATTCATCAGAAAAGAAGTTATAAAATAAAGAATTCTTTATTAAGCCTTCTATATAATCCGAAGAGCTTGGATATCCATTTATTTGATATTTAAGTATATCTGCAGATTTACCTTTGCAAATAGTAACATAACCTGTGTCATTTAAGTTAGGATTTCTATATAATATTTCTACCACATTTCTCATGCTGTCCGTTGCCTGTTCTTCGCTTATAATATATACTTTTTCAAGACCTAATATGTTTTGTTTATCATCAATTAATGCCCTTGTCTGTCTTGTTTCTCCAATGGTTGACGCAGTCCCAACCTTTAACATGGAGTTTATAAGATTGTCGGTTTTAAATACGTATACTGACATTGGAATACTGTATTTTATTTCCGATCCTTGTTTTTCACCATCATAGCCCAATCCTGAAACAATATCTAATTCTTCTATAGGCTGCTGTCCCTTTGTTTCAGATCCAAAAAAAACTGCAATGACAATACATAAAATTGATATAATAATATATTTCCATAATGTGCTTCGCATAATTAATCAGCCTTCTTTATATATAATATTACAGTTATTAATGTTACATAAATTATATTGAATAATGTGAATTTGGGTATAAAGTAATTTAATATAGTTGTCATAATTGCATTATTTTTAGGGATTGTTGATAGATAAACCATTACTGGAAAAATGATGCATATTATAACTTTATTTTTTGCTTTATTAAAAAAGCTATTTATAATTAGGCTGGCCGCAAAATAATTATTTGATATTGTCTTAAATATAATAGCAGTCCATAATATTAGAAAAACAAATCTGAAATTATTAATTACAGGAATATATACACTTCTTGTGGTAAGACTTACAGACCATTCTGCCTTTGGAATATTATCTATACCTAAAAAGTAAATAGTAATAAAAACAGCCCAGGTGTAGAAAACACATGTTATAAAAACTCCCAGCAGTGATGATTTCATAATGATTTTTCGGCTGGAATTAGTTACAGAAGGATATACTAAAAATAATATTTCAATTCCACAATAAGCAAAGGCTGAAGATTTGCTGGCTTTTAAGATTTTTACAATTCCTGAACCAAGTACTGGGCATACATTTAAATATGTTCCTTTGGCAAGTGCTGCGAATAATATAAAAATTAATATGGTGGTGTAGTAAAATGTTAACTGATTAACTCTAGCTAAAACCTTTAAACCTTTATAAGCAGTGAAAGCTGACAAAAAAACAATTAAAATAAGTATTTTTATTGAACTTATAAAGCTTACTATTAAAGTTCTTAATATTATACTGAGTCCAGCGCTTAATGTAGAAACGATAAATATAAAAAAACTTAGAAAAATTAAATTTAAAATAGTTCCCATAATTTTGCCAAAACATTTTTTGCTTAATACTAATATATTATTATCAGGACTTTTTTTATATATTATTACTGCTGTCAGCACCATATATAATGGATAAAGAGAACCAATTGCTGCTGATATCCAGGAGTCCTGTTTTGCAACTGTAACTAAATCGTTTGGAAGAGATAAAATTCCTATGCCAATCATTGATCCTATAAGCAGAAAAGTTAATTCGCCGGAGGTTATACTATCACTTTTTATCCTTTTCATTTCCATTCCTCCAGAACTTCTTTCTAAAGTTACTTTGTCTTATTGGATTGTTATTTGGAATGCCTTCCGGCCTCTTATTCATTTTCCATAGAGGGGCTCTAATAATGGTATCCTTTAAATCGCTGTATTTATCTAAAGTAAAATATGGTACTCCAAAACTATCTAGAGATAGAACATGTACAGATAACAAATATAAACCTGCAATTAAACCAAAGGCACCTAAAAAATTGGTTAGAAAAAGCAAAGGGAATCTAAGCAATCTTACAGAGCTGGCCATATCATAGTTTGGAATAATAAAAGTGCCTATAGTTGCAACACCTACTATAACTAAAGTGTCTGGGCTAATTAAATGGGCCTGAAGGGCAGCACTTCCAATTATAAATCCTCCAACTATACTTATTACTGGGCTGATTTTTCCAGGAAGTCTAAGCCCTCCTTCTCTTAAAAACTCTATGACAATATCCATGGACAGTATTTCAAGAAATGGAGATAAAGCTATGTCCTTTCTGGATTGAATTAGTGGAAGTACAAATTTAATTGGAATCAATTCAGCGTTAAATCTAACCAATGATAAATATATTGATGGTATGATGATAACCATGATGGTGCCAAGTATTCTGATAAATCTATTAAAAGTAGTAACCACTGATCTTTGAGAGTAGTCTTCCACAGCCTGAAAAAATTCCACAAGCAGTGCAGGTACTGTTAGAACAAATGGAGTACCTTCAAGCATTATTGCTATTCTGCCTTCTATCAAATTCTGCTGAACAATGTCTGGCCTTTGGGTTGTAAATGCCTGGGGAAATACAGTATATGAGTAACTTTCAATAAACTGTTCAACCATTCCAACGCTGGTTACAGCGTCTACATCTATGGCTTGAATCCTGTTTTTTATTTCTTCTACCAAATCCTTATCAACTATATCATCAATGTATACTATTGCTAGATCTTTTTGCGAACGCTTACCAACAATAAAATTTTCTATTACTAAATGATTGTCCTTTATTCCTCTTTTTAATAAGCTTATATTTATTTCTAGATTTTCTATAAAGCCTTCTCTTGAGCCTCTAACCCCTGCTTCATCTTTAGGTTCAGAAATGCTTCTGTGCTCTCCATCAGATGTATTGGCTATAATATAATTATCAGCAGTATCTATAACAATGGCAGTTCGCCCTCTTTTTATTTCCCTTACAACAATATTAATATCATTCTCTATGGTAATATCTGACATTGAAATATATTTACTGCATATGTAATTATTAATTTGCTTAATGCCATTCAAATTTTCTTTGATTTGAAACAATAAGGGGTTTAATATATCTCTATTAATAATGTTTTCGTCTACTAATCCTGTAATATAGATAATTGCGGCCTTAACGGGATCTTCCTTACTAATACTTATCTTCCTTATAATTACCTGATTGCTGCTGCCGCACTGTTGAAAAATAGTATCAATTTTTATGGCTAAGCTCATCACCAATCACCCTTCCATATATAAGGTAATATGCCCAACATAGTTTAAAGCTAATCTAAAATAAATTTAATTTACTGTAAATTAATAACTATTAATAACTGTTAATAATTATCATGATATTTATTTAATACTTATGTAATACAATAGAGCAAAGGAGATATATATAATGGAGTGATGTAGCATGAAATTTCAGAAAAGGTATATTATTTTACTTTTGTGGGTTGCACTTATTGTTATCCTTAAAAAGAATAATATTATAACAATGGATGTATATACAACGAAAAAGTATTTAAATCACTATGAAAATTTTTCCGAGGCAATATTTATTGGACTATGGTCAGTTAGATTACTGGCATTTATACCTGGATTTGTTTTTATGGTTTTAGGCGGAATTTATTTTGGACCAATAAAAGGTTTTTTACTGTCCATGATTGGAATAACTTTAAGTCAATCTTTAATATATGTAGTATCTAAAAAATTATCATCACCCAAGAACAAGGAAACTATTATAAAACAATATCCCAATGTAATCCCATTATTTCAAAGATATAAGTATAAGTTTTTAATAATTGGAATTGTATGCCCTATTGCTCCAACGGATATTATATGTTATTTGTCAACCTGCATGGGAATCAGCTATAGGAAGTATATTGCAACAATAGTTTTCATTAATGCACCGCTGGTATTTATCTATAGTTATGTTGGCAAGGGATTTAGCAATAGTTTGTATACAATATCTATCATAGGAATAGCTTTAATTTTTACTGGGGCATTTTCCATAAAAGTATGGGAAAAAATGAAAAGTCAGGTTCACGTAAATTAAAGAAAGTGGTGCTTATTTAATAAAGCGCCACTTTTTATCTAATTATTTTTAATATTAAATAACCTGAAATATAATAAAAATGTGAACCGTCCCCAGCATTTCTATCTGTTAAATGATTCTCTGTCAAATTCATTTTCAGATTTAGCTACTAAAAATGAAACAACTGAAGCACCAGTTACATTTGTAGCTGTACGAGCCATATCTATTATAGTATCAACACCCATTACAAGGGCAATACCCTGAAGAGGAAGTCCCATTGCAGAGAGTACTACAGTTGCCATAATTGATGCTGTTCCAGGAACACCTGCAGTACCTATTGATGCTATAGTAGTAAATATTATAAGCATAAGATAGGATGCTGGGGTTAAAGGTACATTGAATACTCGAGCAACAAAAATACCCACAATTACTGGATAAAGGCCTCCACATCCATTCATACCCATATTTGCACCCATAGTAGCTACAAAGCTGGAAGTTTTTTCAGATATATGAACTTCATTAGTTAAGCATTTTATTGTTGCTGGTAAAGTACCATAACTGCTTCTAGTTGTAAAAGCAACAACTTGAGCGGGATAAATCTTTTTATAAAACTTCAAAGGATTAATTTTCCCCACAAAAGCTAATAACCCTGTATGGACAACTGTAATTTGAATTATGCATGCAATATATACTGTTACAATTAGTTTTGCAAGAGGAATTAAAGTTGAAACCCCATACTCAGCTGACAAAGATGCCATAAGTCCCAATACACCATAGGGTGTAAAATCAAGTACTACATCTGTAACCTTGAACATAATTACCTCAAAGCTATTAAAAAAATCTTTAACTGGTTTAACTTTATCCTCATTTTTAGAACCCTCAACAATTATTGCTATTGCTATAAATATTGAGAAAATTACAACTGGTATAACTTTGCCATCTGCCATGTTCTTTACAATATTGGATGGGATCAAGTCCTGCAAAACCTGTACAAAAGTAGGGATCTCTCTTGGCTTGAAACCTGCAACCTTTATAGGTTGAATGCCTGAACCGGGATCTATAATTATACCCACCAAAAGTCCTACAATAGTTGCAAGAAATGTGGTACCCATAAGCCAGCCTATAGTTTTTAAACCTATGCTTTTAAGTTTGTTGGTATCTTCTATAGAAGTAACACTAGAAATAATTGTTGTTATTATTAAAGGAATAACAATCATTTTAATTAGGCCAATGTAAGTATCACCAACAATTGAAATCACTGCTGCACTTTTACCGAAAAAAGCACCTAAGCCTATACCCAAAATCATTCCAATAAACACTCTGTTGCCAAAGGAAACCTTCTTTGTTTTTAAAAAGTACAAAAATACTAAAAGTGCTATAGAAATTAAAATTATAATTATTGAATTTGTATTCATATGATAAAAAACCTCCATTAAATTTTAAGTAATAATTTATTTAGTATCAAAAATCAGGGCCCTTGATTTTTAAAACTCACAAAAATAAAAAAACCTACTACCTCTATATAAAAATATAGAGGCAGTAGGTAACTTCCACGGTTCCACTCTATTTGAGCAATAAAGCTCATCTCTGTTCTGACACAATAATGTCATATCTCTATAACGGGAGATCCCGTAAAAGGCCTACTGTAACTTTCGACCTAACACTCCTGGAGGCACTTCAATAATACACTAATCCATAAACTCTCTCACCAAATGAGTCTTTCTCTGTCTGGGGGTCATTATTTACTTTCACCATTCATAATGTTTAATTCATATTAATTTGATATGATTACTATGGTTAGTATAATAAAAAACTTTTTAATTGTCAAGTGATAAAAAAACTTTAAAAAGTTGTG
>JAQSXU010000424.1 GCA_029256485.1 Clostridiaceae bacterium | reverse complement strand
AGGAAGAAGAGGAAATGAGATTGTTTTTTGTTGGGATTACAAGAGCAAAAGATTATCTAGAACTTTCTTATTATACAAATCCAGATTACAAAAAAGTAGCACCTGGAGAAAGCAGATATATTCGCATGATTCCAGAAAAACTAATAGAAAATGATGAAGTTAAAAATGAAAGTGTAAACTTACAAGAACTTAAGAAGCAGATTCAAGAGGCAAGAAATACAAAGAAGATTGATGATGCTATAATTGAAAAAAGTAAAGTTAGTGAAGAAAAATCTTTAGATAAAAAAGTTAATAAAAAGGAATCCGTGGTTAATGAAATTGTAAAAGCTACGTCAATTAAACAGGTGATTCATAAAAAGTATGGAACAGGAAAAGTTATAAAAGAAGATGAAATGATTATTGAAGTAGAATTTGAGAATTATGGAGTTAAGGAATTTATAAAAGCTTTTAGTGAATTCGACTTTCTATAGAGATTATTTAAATATGGGAGATTATTTTGTGTATAAATTTATTATGACTATAATTAAGCATTAATCAGTGGATTTCAGCCAAAGTTGATATGTTCTAAATAATCATTTTTTAAAAATTAGGGTTAAATTAATTATAAAATACAACAAATATTTTGGCAAAACATTTCATAATTTATATTATTACTAAACTTTACAAAAAAACTCAACATGCGATATCGTAAAATGTTGAAATTAATAATAAAATATTGTAATGGATAAAAAAAAGCAGTAATGAGTAAAATGAAAATAAGTGAGAATTATGATAAAAAATAGTAAAATTAAGGTGGGTAAAAAATACTATGAGAGGTGTGATTATATGCAAATGTTATGGGACAGTAAATTAGCAGTTGGTGTCGATAAAATTGATAATCAACACAAGGAATTATTCAACAGGATCAACAGCCTAATGGATGCAATGAAAGAAGGTAAAGGGAAAAATGAGGTTATGGGGACGTTGGATTTTTTAGAAGAATATGTTAATAGACATTTTTCAGATGAAGAAGAACTTCAAAGGAAAAATAATTATCCGAAAATTGAAATTCAACATAAAGAACATGAAGAATTTAAAATGGCATTAAAGGATTTAAGAATGAAGTTAGAAGAACAAGGGGTATCTGCTATGCTTGCTATTAATTTGCAACAAAGCATGTGTGGTTGGTGGAAAAAGCATATTAAAGAATTAGATATGGATTTGGGAAAATATCTAATGAGTGTATAATATATTTTTAAAATTGTAAATGTATTCATAAGAGGATTGCCATAATTCTCTAGATAGTTATTCTTTAATAAAAAGATAACTTATCATAATAATTATAAGTTATCTTTTTGAATAGTTATTTGTTGAGAAATAAATGAGAATAATAAATATTAATTAGGGAATTCAAGAGAAGGAATGTTATTTAATGATGTATTTATAGGGAAATGTAAATATAAATGGGGGAAGAATATGAGAGTTTTATGTAAAAGATGTGGTTTAAATTGCCATTTAGATGAATATAAGGAACGATTAGATAGTATAATGGTTAAAAAAAATTATAACTTGTTAAATGATGAGGTTATTTCATTAAGCGAATTTCTTGATGATTTGGTTTATAATTGTGTATATTGTGAAGAAGATAAGCCTTATTTAAAGGGAAGAGTTTCAAATGAAAATTTATATTATTACGGGAATAATCATTTGTTTATTAATTTATATTTATATATAATGGATGAAATAAGAAATAAAAGGATTATATATATATGTACTGAACAAAATGTATATGAGAGATTAATAGAAGTATTATTAATTAATAGGGTTGATATAGATAATGTGAAATTTAAATCATTACAAGAGGTAACATTAGAAAATAAAGATTTAAAGCATGTTAATCTAGAAAAAGAAGTAAGAGATTTTTTTTACCATGATGATAAGAAATATAATGGGATCAGTTGGATAGTAGATCCTTTATATATAAGAAATTCCACAACTCAGAAAAACTATTTTGATTTAAATAATAAAATTTTTGAATACATAAAAAATATGAATTTAAATATTTTATTTATATATGATAGTATGCATAGAATGAAAAGAGCAGTACCTGGAGAAATGGAAAAATACTTGAAGTTTTTAAGTGATAAAAGTTTTAGTGTAGAACAAGTGAGTGGAAGAATTATATAATTAAGGATTTCTTGAAAAAATAGCTTAATATTGTGATAGAAATAGGTATTATGGATTATTAAGAAAATAAATCCGAATACCTATTTTTAATTGCAAAAATTCTAGCTAATAATTTATAAGTGAAATATGATTTGGTGGTACTTCATTAATTACTGTTGAATAATAGTATAAAAGTAATTCATTTTGATAAGCAACAATATACTTGTCCAAATTTTGAGATAAAGAAACTATAAATTTATTGGTTGGGCATAAGCTAAATAACAAAAGATTTAGCAAGAACTTTCTTAATGAGATTTTATTTCTTAGTCTAAATAAATTATAATTAGTCATAATAACACCTCTTCCTATTCATTTTTACTTTATCTGTAAATATATTGTAATATATATATGTAATTGTTTTCAAATATAATCGTAATACAAATTGTCTTATGTGGTTACATAATTTTTATTAATATGATATTATTTTCAAAAAATGAATTAATTAGTGAATAAATTATAGGTAATAGTTTTATAATTTAGAGTATGTTTATTAATTAATTATAATTATAAAGAGATGAAAGGAGAAATCTTATGAGTAACAGGGAAATAAGTCAAAAAGATGTAGAAATCCTTATTGAAATACAAAAGAAATATTTTGATACACATATTACAAAAGATATTAAATTCAGAATTGAGCAATTAAAGCTTTTAAAAGCTGGAATAAAAAAATATGAAGCTGAAATTTCAAAAGCACTTTATAAAGATCTCGGTAAGCATAAAAATGAAGCCTATATGACTGAAATTGGATTTTGTTATCACAGTATAGAATTTGCAATAAAAAATTTGAAGAAATGGGCTAAGCCAGAAAAAAGAAAGACTCCAATTTATTTAATGCCTGCAAAGAGCTATATTGTCAATGAGCCATATGGAATAGTACTTATAATAGGACCATATAATTATCCGTTTCAATTACTTATTGAACCGTTAGTAGGTGCAATAGCTGCTGGAAATACAGCAATTATAAAAGCGTCTGAAATGGCACCTAATGTTTCAATGGTTGTCAAAAAACTTTTTGATGAGACATTCTGCAAAAATTATATAGTATGTGTGGAAGGAGCAATAGAAACAAATATATCATTAATAAATGGAAAATTTGATTACATCTTTTTTACAGGAAGCACTGCTGTGGGAAAAATAGTTATGGAGGCAGCCGCGAAAAGTTTAATCCCAGTTACTTTAGAACTAGGAGGGAAAAGCCCAGTTATTGTAGATGAAAGTGCAAATATAGAACAGGCTGCAAAAAGAATTATCTGGGGAAAGACAATTAATGCAGGCCAAACCTGTGTGGCACCAGATTATGTATTAGTACATGAAAAGGTAAAAGATGAACTTATTAAAGAAATGAAGAAGGCTCTTAATAAATATTTTGGAGAGAATATTGAAAAGAGCGAATCCTTTGGAAGAATTATTAATGAAAAACATTTTAAACGGATTAAAGCAATGATTGAGAGAGATAAAGATGGAAT
>JAQSXU010000151.1 GCA_029256485.1 Clostridiaceae bacterium | reverse complement strand
GTAATGTTCCCTCATACTGTAACCCGCATTTTAACATCACTTTACCCGAATTTGGATTTCTCGGGTCATGGCGAGATTCAATACGTTTAACTCCTACCCTTTCAATTAAAAATGGAATAATTGCTTTAAATGCCTCAGAGGCTATACCTTTGTGCCACCATCTTTTTCCGATACAGTAACCTATATGAACCATGCCAATTTCTTCATTCATATGTACAACATTAATAGTGCCAATAGGTTCGTCCCCATTTTCTTTCAATACAATGGCCCACTGATAAAACTTATGGTCAGAATAATTATCAATCCAATCTGATAATATACCTTCTGCTGCTTCAACAGATTTAAGTGGTGGCCATACCAAGAATTTTGTTACTTCTGGGTCATTTGCCCAATTATTAAATAAAGCTTGTGCATCCGATGAATTAAACTTGCGTAACACCAACCTATCTGTATCTATTTGTACAGTACCTAAATGATTCATTGTTAACCTCCAATTATAAAAATAATTTTTCATTCGTCTTTATTTACACTTACGTCACAAAGAAAGAACGTTGAGAAATAAGCAATTAATATCCTAAATGCTTTCCTACAATAATTACTTTTATCCTATCTTTGATAAGCTGACCTCTGATTATTGTGAAATCATTACATATTCTATTAGGACTTTTACAATCTACACAATATCCTAAAGTCGTACATGGAGTATTCTTTCCTAGCCTTTTGGCATCAATTGGAGCAGAATAATTCCTAACTCTTTTTTCAGCTTCTTCTATGTTCTTAACAATCTTATTTATACCAGTTACTAAAATAACCTGTTTAGGTCCATAAATCATGGGCGCAACCCTACTTCCATTACCATCAATGTTATAAAGTTCTCCATCTTCTGTTATGGCATTTGTACTACACATAAAAGTATCAGCAGAAAAGTTTTGTATATAGATTTGTTTTTTTTCCTCACTTGTAATACCTTCTCTGTACTTGTCTAAAAAAGTGTAGTTTCCTTTACGCAGAAAATCTATAGCACCTATTTCAAAGAGTGTCATTGAATCACCTACACCAACTATAGAATTTTCATTTATAAGTTTTTTTAAAAGTTCTTTTAATTCATCATCATCCTTAACGAAAAAACCTGCCATATTGCGTTTTCTTAAATTATTCATAGTTCTCTCAATTTGGTTTTCTAAATACCACAAAACATTATTATCCATATAAATGTATATCCTTTCCATAAAATAAAGTTCAATTCTTATTTTTATAATATTATACTTCATAGTATTTACTAAAGCGTTACGAATTTTGAAAAATCTGTATTGATGTAATATCTACTAATATTTTACCTTAAGATTTCTCTTTAGTATGGTATCCACTTCTGCAATTGCTCTCAACAATTGAATACCCTACAGATCCAATACTTGATTCAATCTTATAGTAATGTCCAGGAGCATATATTAATGGGTCTATGGAAACAAGGTCAATTTTACCATATGAAGTATCCTCTATCGCTTTATCTATCAATATATTCTTAACCTCTCCAATGTAAATACATCCATCATTTACTTTAATTGTTTCAACAAGCGAGCATTCATATACCCATGGGGATTCTTCTAATATTGGAGCATTTAGAACCGCACCTCTTGTATATTTAACTTCAATATCATCACACTTGTTTTTATCATAACCGGATGTATTACCAAAATAATCTGCCATATTCATCATTTTTGTTGTCACAAGGTTTGCAGAAAATACCCCTTTTTTTCAACAAGTTCACGGGTAAGTTTTTTCCCCCGTGATGCAAACATAAGCATTGGTGGATTAACTGAACAAAATGTTATCCAGGTTATCAAAGCAAAGTTCGGGGCACAATTGTCTTTAAATGTACCAATTAAATATGATGGTTGAGGGAAAAATCCACGTTGAGGTTGTAATGAGAGTTTTTTCATAAAATTTCACCTTCGTTTTTACTCTATTTTATAATAAGTGAATAGTATCTTACTCCTGCGTCACAAAGAAAGAATAATGTGGTTAAAATAAACTCAAAAATTATGCTTATTATGTTTAGTAAGATCTCCTTAAATATAATTGCTTGCTTTAACAATATTAACCTAATCCTTACTCCAGTACAATCAAAGAATTCATTTACCCATTCAAAGGTGAGGAGCCTTTTTCTAAATGAATGTTACAGTATATCATATATCATTCATTCCTATTTTATCTTTAATTTGATTTATTACATCGCTGTAAGCAGCCTTCTCAAAATCAGTTGTATCAATTGTGATAACTATGCCACCAATACTGAAATACCTTATTCCTCTTTCTTCAAAAGTCTTTTGAAAATCTTCGAATTTCATTTGAGGAGGAATAGCTCCAAGATTTGCTGACTCTGGATATTCTGTATTTACAACATGCCCTCTATGCCTTGTGGGAGAATTATCTCTTTGGATAAATCGGTTATAAATTGTTTTTATATCTCCATCAAATAAAACTGTAATAGGAGTATACTGATATTTATCAATTAATTGTTGTAGTTTGGGCTTTGAAATGTTTTCAAAATTATTTTCTAAAATTACTGGTTTATTTGTAAGCATAACTGATTCCGTAAAATAGTACATAATATCCATGCTCCCAACTCCAAGAGCAACCTTCTCTGCACGTGAATGAAACCCAACACTATCAAACAGTATCTCTTTAATCTCGTCTTTTGACACCATTGGAATCTGTAACTCTGCGCCCAAACGCTTTGCAAATGTTGTTTTACCAGATGCAGGCATCCCTGCAATCAATATAAGATACATTTGATTTCACCTCACAGATTATAAATTATCTTTGTTGCACATTAAATTACTCTTGCGTCACAAAGTAATAATGGTGCGAAAAGTTCTTATATATTTTGAAATTTATACTGAATTAGTTTATATTATTTTGACACAGTGTTTTGGAAAATTGTCTCAAAGATTCGAGAGTAAACATTATTAATATTCTCTTGATTCTCAATGTCATTATATAATCCATATCCCCAAGATTTTAAATTATTTCCACTAAATAATATACCTGTAGCATATGTCAGGTTAAGTATATCAGGAGCTTTTTCGTATGAGATGTCCTCCTGTATAAATGGAATATAACCTTTTTTAGTCTGTATAAAGAAAAATGGAATCTTAGATTTTTTGTAAATAAGTGCATATTTTCCTTGTGCAGCTTCGGATAAGTTATCTTTAGTAATAAAAATTGCGTCATATCTAGAATCAAAAGCCTCTTTTTCTAAATCTGAAAATTGTATTTTAACAAACTTCACTTGTTTTTCTCGGACTTTAGGTATTTCACCAATAATTCCAATACTTAAATTCCCGCCAGTATATGGATTTGTCACTATAGATTGCGGTTTGTTACAAGATGTAAGTAGAATAAGCATCATGACTAATAAAACATAAACTCTAATTTTCTTCATACTTAAAATAATTTTACCCCCCAATTGATAATACTTAATTATTTTAGTTTAAATTATTATTAAGACGTGATAAAAGAATTTCCCGAAGCAACTACTTCAAGACTTTTACAATTCATCAGTTATTTGAAGAAATCTTCCTTCTTTAGTTCATAGTCAATTGATGACTGTAAAATACCAAGCTGATTTTTCCATGAATTTGTACGAACCGCTACCTTTCTAAAACCAATCTTTTCGTAAACATGTTGTGCTCTTGTGTTATTAAGATTTGTATCAAGTATAATTTTTTGAACTTTCATCTCTTTAAACAAATATCCAATTAACATTTTTAAAACTTTAGTTCCATAGCCCTTTTCCTGATAAGAAAAGTCACATATTTTTATTCCTATTTCAGCGACCTCGTCTTCTATCACATAATTCATTTCTCCAACTCTATTAGAGTCTATCTCAATTATTAACCTTCTTGAAAAATCAGTATCATCTTTTATCTTTTCCATTAATTTATTAGCGTCAGTATGGACACCATTGGGAAACCCTGCATGAGCCATCACTTTACCATCGTTCCACCATTGGCAGAGAATTTGAATATCATCAACAGTAGCATGTCTTAAAACTAAATTTTCATTTTTCAAATACATTCTATACTTCCTCCAAATTTATCATTTCCTACAGTTAAGACATATATTACGAAAAATATGCATTAACTAAACCACATATTATGCTCATTTTGTTCAATCAGAGAAATTGTAATTTATTTCTTCTTATCCTTTCTATTGATAGCAACTAAAGCGCATAAAAGAGCAGTACCTATCGCAATCCAAATGGCAATATTCATTTGAAATCCCCCTCTCAAATTACTATTTATCTGCAGATTATATGAATAATCTTTACTTTGCAGTTATTTACTGAAGTGACACATAATAAAACCTAATAAAAAATAATGTTCTTAATACTTCACTGTTTTATTGCTTTCTTTTTAAAAATTATAGATACCACAAATCCTATAATGATTGGTATGCCATAAGTTGTACCAATTAATATCAAGTTAACAGAAAATGGTGCTGAGTATTCAGGATGTTTTAGGTAATTCTGATATTCAATTAATGAGTAAATCACCATAATAATTGTCATTAGCATAGAAAACCAAAAGAATAAAACTGAGGCAATTTTATATTTGTTTTCCATTTATACATCTCCCTCATAATTAGCTGCTACTTGGTCCTTCCTAATGTTGTGACATTAGGGAAAAATATTGTTTATTAAATATTATGATATAGACATACCTTTAACTTCTAATTGCCATTGCCACCATTCTCTATCTGGAAGGCTGCTTTCATAACTGCAACATACAATCTAACCCTTTTACCTGCTTCCTCTTTGTACTGAATATTCTCATCTTGTGGTGTTTTTAAATTCTTATCGGATTTAAAAAAAGTCCCTTCACCATAATTTTTCCTTAAATTTGCCGTATACCCATATGCAGCAGAAAAGTCTTTTGAAATTGTTATTGATGTTGTATGCTCCACCACTCCATCTATTTTATCTGAAGAAGGATTAATAGCAAGATGATAATTTTCAGTATAAAAGTTCGATATGCCCGCTGTCTTGTTATTCGTACTGCTTATATCAAATACTTCACCATCAATCTCAACTTTTCCATCAAAATAGTCGCTATATTCAGGTGTTTCACTATGTTGTTTTCCAATAATTTTCACTGGAACTTTATTAACTAAACTGCTATATTGCCCCTTCTCATATTTCTAATATCAAATTGTAATACGAATTTCCAGGTTGTTAGTTAGCATATTTTACTATTACATCACAAAATAAGAATATTTCGTATTAAAATCATTTTGCTGAATATTTCATCACATAAAAATTATATTTAGATATTATTATAACATATTTTACATTTTCTTACATAGAGATTTTTCCATAAGTCAATGTCTTTCGCTCTTAAAGCAGGTTGCTCCTAAATATACCAGGTGATATTATATTAAGTAATATTGAAAATTAAAAGGGGGATTTATACATGACTGCCAAACTTTCAAATTCCAGCGTAATATTTAGCTTTTCTAAAAACAATAAACCATTATTAACTGTAAGCAATGGTGATACGGTACAAATAGAAACCTTGGATTGTTTTTCAAATCAAATACAAAATAAAGAGGATAAACTTGAAACTATGAATTGGGACAGAGTAAACCCAGCTACAGGGCCTGTGTTTATAAATGGGGCTGAACCAGGCGATGTTTTAAAAGTAACCATTAATAAAATTCAATTAAAGTCACAAGGTGTGGTTGCTACAGGAGAAAATTTAGGTGTTTTAGGCGATAAAATTAAAGGACTTAAGTCAAGAATAGTTAAAATTGAAAATAATGCTGTAATTTTTGATTCAAAGGTTACACTGCTTATAAAACCTATGATTGGAGTTATTGGTGTGGCTCCCAGCGGAGAGCCTGTTAACTGCGGAACACCAGGTATCCACGGAGGAAATATGGACAACACAATGATTGGTGAAGGAGCATCTGTTTATTTTTCTGTATTTGCTGAAGGAGCATTGTTTGCCTTAGGTGATATGCATGCTGTAATGGGTGATGGTGAAATTGGAGGTTCAGGAGTAGAGGTTGCCGGAACTGCAGAAGTTAAATTTGAAGTTATTAAAAACTTAATAATAAACAATCCAATTGTTGAAAATAGTAAATATCTATGTACTGTTGCGTCTGACACAACCTTGGATTCAGCAGCAGCCAAGGCAGTTTCCGATATGGCTGAGCTTGTAGCACACAGCACTTCTTTAAAATTAGATGAAATTTCACTGCTGTTTAGTATTGCAGGGAATGCAGAAATCTGCCAGGTGGTAGATCCTTTAAAAACTGCAAGGTTTTTAATGCCAAAGGACATACTTGATAAATATTCATTTAAGCTTGTCTAATAAAACTATTGTAATAAATTAAGAGACCAGGTTTTCATATAAAAACCTAGTCTCTTGAATAAATTAATCTAACAACGACTTTCGCACATATTAATAAAGTATTTGTGTACTTCCAGATTCTCAGTTAATTCAGGGTGAAAGGATGTAACCAGCATATTGTCCTGTTTTGCCGCCACAATGTTTTCCCTTACTTTATATAATATTTGTACATTTTTACCGGTCTTTGTGATATATGGAGCCCTGATAAATACCAAAGGTAACTCAGCATTACTGATTTCATCTATTTTCCCTTGTGCCAAAAAGCTGTCACCCTGACTTCCATAAGCATTTCTTTTAATAGTGATGTCCATTGCCTGCAAATGTATTGCATCATCATTTTCAATTTTCTTTGCTAAAAGTATCATTCCTGCACAAGTGCCCCAAACAGGAAATCCATTTAATATTTTTTCCCTTAGCTTATTGAAAATACCTGTTTTTCTCATAAGCTTGCCTATGGTTGTACTTTCTCCGCCTGGAAGAATGATACCATCTAAGTCATCCAGTTCTTCAGGTTTTCTTACTTCAGCTGTTTCACAATTAAGAGCTTTTAAATGGTTGATATGCTCAATTACACCGCCTTGAAGAGCCAATACACCTATTCTCATTTTTACCAGCCTCTTTCCTCAAATCTGCTGGTCAGCTCACTGCAATTTATACCAACCATAGGTTCCCCTAAGTCCTCTGACACCTCTGCAACGATTTTTGGATCATTGTAGTATGTTGTGGCCATAACTATAGCCTTTGCTCTCTTTTCTGGATCTCCAGATTTGAATATTCCGGATCCTACGAAAACTCCCTCTGCTCCAAGTTTCATCATTAATGCTGCATCTGCAGGTGTAGCTACTCCGCCAGCTGCAAAGTTAACTACTGGAAGCTTTCCATTTTCCCAAACATATTCTATTAAATTAAAAGGTGCTCCAAATTCCTTTGCCAAAGTCATAAGTTCATCCTTTGGTGAATTTTTAACTCTTCTTATATCATCCATTATGCATCTCATGTGTATAACCGCCTGGATAACATCACCTGTTCCTGCCTCGCCTTTAGTTCTGATCATGGCTGCTCCCTCACCAATTCTTCTTAAAGCTTCTCCCAGATTTCTTGCCCCGCATACAAAAGGTACCTTAAAACTGGCTTTGTCTATATGATATTTGTCATCTGCAGGTGTTAAAACTTCACTTTCATCTATAAAGTCTATGCCTATGGCCTCTAAAATTTCCGCTTCAACAAAATGTCCTATTCTCACCTTTGCCATAACAGGAATTGAAACTGCAGCTTTTATCTCCTTTATCATCTTTGGGTCAGACATTCTGGCAACT
>JAQSXU010000150.1 GCA_029256485.1 Clostridiaceae bacterium | reverse complement strand
AGCAGATATTCAGACAGGAAAGCCAATTTATTTTAGAAATGAACCTGTTGGATGTACAGCCACAATAGTTGGTTCCATATTCTTTGAGCATGGCCTGAGACCTTCAAAGAAGGTTGCTGGTTTACTGTGTGCGGCAATAATATCAGACACACTGCTGTTTAAATCACCAACAGCAACAAATACGGATAAAATAATATTAAAAAGATTGGCAAGCATTGCAGATATTGATGTTGAAGCCTTTGCTAAAGAAATGTTTAAAGCAGGAACTTCATTAAAGGGCAGGAGCCTGGAAGATATCTTCAATACAGATTTTAAGACCTTTGCCCTGGAACAATTGAAGATTGGTGTTGCACAGGTTAATACAATGGATATAGAAGGATTTGAACCAATGAGGGAAGGCATGTTAAAGCTCATGGAAGAAAAATCTGAAAAAGAAAACTATGATTTAGTTATTTTAATGCTTACTGATATAATAAAAGGTGGATCAGAAATGCTGGTAGCTGGAGAAAGGAAGGAGCTTGTTACTGCAGCCTTCAATGTTCAGCTTAAGGATAACAGCGTTTATGTACCTGGAGTACTTTCAAGAAAGAAGCAGGTTATACCTCCACTTACTTCAGCAATTACCGCAGCACACTAGCAATTAAAAATTTTAATTTTTAATTGCTAAAGATGAAATAACAAATAACAGAGAACAAATAATGAAGCTTTTAGGCATAGCCTAAAAGCTTTTATTTTAGTTTTGCCATTGGCAAAACAACCTTATTTATTCTTTGTTATTTAATCTTTATTCTTTATACAATGGAAGTTCCTCCATCTATAACAACATACTGACCAGTAACATAGCTGGATGCATCACTGGAGAAGTATATGATAGTGCCGTTTAATTCTCCTCTTCTTCCTGGACGGTTTGCCGGACAAAGGTGATTGTAAAGGTTTAAAAATGCTTCCGATTTAAAAAGGGTGTTTGCTGTCATTTCAGATTCAAACAATCCCGGACATACTGTATTTACTGTAATGTTGTATCTAGCATAAGATGCTGCCATACCTTTGGATAATCCAAGAACTGCTGCCTTTGATGCATTATAGGAATGACGAATAAATACGTCGTCTTTATCAGCAATGAGTCCATTTATGGAACTTATGTTGACAATCTTACCATAATTTTGTTTTATCATTTCAGGTATAACATATTTACTCACTAAAAACATTCCTTTAACATTGATGTTCATACTCTTGTCCCATTCCTCTTCTGTTAAAGTATGAACTCCGCCGCGGGCTGCAATTCCTGCATCATTAAGAAGAATATCAACTTTTCCAAATGTGTTTAGGACTTCTGTAATTGCGTTCTTCACACTTTCTTCATTGGACACATCACATTGGACAGCTATAGCCTTTCTTCCCATGCTTTTAATTTCTTCAGCAACAGATTCAAGTTTTTCTTTTCTTCTTGCTAAAAGAGCAACATCTGCGCCCTGCTTTGCATATGCCCTTGCAGCATCTGCACCTAATCCGCTTGAAGCACCAGTAACAATTGCAACTTTACCAGTTAAATCGAACATAATAACACCCCTCTCATATTACCAATATTTTACATCTAAAATATTGGTAATACAATATAAATATTTATAATAATAGAAGCTTTTCGGCAATGCCGAAAAGCTTCTATTTATTTCCCGTTATTTCTACATATCGTTTATCCTTTTTAATGCAGCTCAATGCCTGTGCACATTCACAAATTATATAGAAAAATATTACTTGTGAAATATTATAATAAAACCTCTCTTTATTTACTGGAAATATGACAACTGCTATAATAGCAACTACAATTAATATTAGAAAACACATTAAAGCATCTTTTAATATATACCTTACTATTCCCTGCTCATGTATGGGCTTCCATTTTTTAATAAACTTTTCATCTTTTTTATCCAACTTATCAATCCCCCCTCAAATATATAATATATTCTCCATGATGGATTACTTTCCTCTATTTTCACCATAAAAAAGAAAAGAGCAGTGAAATGCTCTTTTCTTTTTTTCATAACTATAACTTGTAAAAAACTAATATCTGTCCTAATCCATTTATCATA
Source organism: Clostridiaceae bacterium (assembly GCA_029256485.1). Next base: position 5,691 of record JAQSXU010000150.1, on the reverse strand, counting down.
CCATGAGCAAACATGCTGGTAGCTATAGATCTTGAACGCCATGCTAGAATACCAAGCACTAATGCTGCTAAAGGTACAACTATCCAAAAAGAGTATGGATAAGTACCCACGTAGTAAATATGTCCAATCCAGAAAAGCGCCGCCTGTGTCAGATAAATCCATCCTTCCTTCCACCTGAGTTTCTTTAAAACTCCCCATAAAACACCTCTGAAAAATGGTTCTTCAAAAATAGCTGCATTTGTAAGCTGAGTTAAAATTGTTATTAACACTACAGAAAATGTGGCCTTCATCCCGGTGTTACTTACCTGTTTTGATAAAAAGTAGGATGATATTATCGCAGTAATTGCACCTGCTGCTATACCTATAAGTATCCATTGTACATTTTTCATGGTTACCCTGGAAAATTTATGTTTTGATGCAATAAGTGCTGTTAAAAGTACTAATCCCATTATCATCATTGGAACTCTAATATTAAGGCTGCTGTATTTAAACCACAATGGGCCAAGTGTAAATATAAGAACAGATATTGTATCCATATGATATTCTTTTAATTTATCTCTTTCTATCCATATAAAAAGCGCTGTAAAAAAGTATGTTCCAATCTCGAAAATGGGATATAAAGTTGATGTGGATTTCTCACCTAGTATTAGTGTTAAAAAGCCTAAAAACGGGATTCTCAAAACAAAAAGCATTATAATACATAATAAAGATATAAACTTAAAATTTACTCTGGTCTCTATTTTTAATATAGGTATGTTATTCATATATACCAGCCCCCTTTTTTAACCCTATAGGTTTTAACCTCCTATTTTATTTCCTAAGTATAATAACTTTTAGCATATAAAATACTATAAAAGTCAATATACAAATTATATAAGCCAACCCTAAATAATCTTTTATGCACTCCTCATTAATTTTATTGCTATATTCTCCATAGCTTTTTACATAATTTGAGTCCTCCTGGGACATGCAGTAATAGAAGTTTACTGATTCTATATATGCAGCAATGATATCCACGTTCAGAATGGGCCTGAATATTAAATTAATAAAATAGTCACCCCTAAAATCCATCGTTATTTTTCTATTTCTAGAAACATAAGCTAAATATAATATTATTTGAACAATGATTGATGGAATAATTGATATTATAATATTTATCCATTTAAACAAACTCAATTCTTCATCCAAACTCACATTGTATATAATGGTGTAGATAATTCCATAAATGTTTCCAAAAACTAAAATATAAAATAAGGGTGCTACAAAACCGTTAACCAAAGAATTAGAAATAGCTGCAATTGAATCATAGAATTTTATCTTCTCACGTTTTTTCAAATTTTTTCTTTCAGTATTACTTATGTCTATTACTATAAAAGCTGTAATGAAGTTAGTAATTTCATTATTTTCCTTTCTAATTAATAATAAAACTACTATAACCAATAAATAAAACAACTGCATAAAAATGTTTTTAATAAATATTTTATTCTTTAAAAAATAATTTATTTTAAAATATATATACTGTCTGTCCACTTTCCAAAGCAAAATGCTTAATAATGTACCGAATACATAGCCTACCCCATGATTAACTCCCTCCAATTATATCTATATGTTTATATGCATATGCATAAGAGAAAAATAAAATGCCTTTCAAGCTTTTATTTGCTTAAAAGGCATTTAACTTTTTAAAAATTTAAAAGAAAGCTGTATATATTAATCTGTTACATCTTCTATGTTTACTGTCTTTATTCTTAATTCATATGGATTAATAGAACGATATGGCATGGTTTCTTCTTGGCTACCCATTGGGTTTTCCTGTGTCATTGGATTTTGCTGCATCATTGGGTTTCCCTGCATCATTGGATATTGCTGCATCATTGGATTTGTGTACATTGGTGCATATGGCTGCATCATATTGTACATACATTTTGGTTGGTTCATCGGAGTTATGTTTTCCATCATACATGGTGAAGGTGCTGTCATATTCATCATTTCACAAGGATACATTCCTTGATTCATACCCATAAATGGACACACAAAACTGTTATTCATATTTCTCATATCCATATAATCATCGAAATATTTTCTATTCATATAAATCCCCCTATAAATTTTGCTCTATCTTATTATATGAATTAATATTAGAATAGTTTACAAAAACCTTATATCTAAATAAAAAAGATTAAAGAATAAATAACAAATATTGTTGTTTTGGCTTTAGGCAAAACTTAAATTTAAGATTTTCTGCAGAAGCAGAAAATCCACATTATTTAATCTTTGATCTTTAATCTTTATTCTTTAGTTTTAATGGAGTGGCAACAAAATACCTAAATAATTACCTTAGCTTATTTAAATTTTTAAAGAATATTAATTTTGATAGTACATTATTAGCAATAAAAAAGTTCATTGCAGCAATAGGTAAAATTAATATTGAAAATACATATATAAAGATGAGAAATGATGATATCTGTTTTTATTGATATGTCTCTAACGGGATGTAATGCTAGATAACCTTAGGTTTAAGAGCTTTTCAGCTCTTTTAATAATTCCAGCATAAGCTGTTTTTAATGCAAAAATTGCTGGACAAGCATCCATTTTAATAATGCTTGGACACTTTATCAACACTATTGTATAAAAGAGCCTTAAAACACAGTAAGAAAGATTAAGGAATAGTTAACAATTAATTCAAAATAAAAAAGATTAAATAACAAATAACAAATATTGTTGTTTTGCTTACAGCAAAACTTAAATTTCAGATTTTCGGCCAAAGCCGAAAATCCACATTATTTATTCTTTGATCTTTAGTTTCAAAGTTTAATCTTTATTCTTTAGCGAAGCTTTATCTTCCTCTGATGCTGTTTACAAGACCCCACATGTCATCTGCAGTCTTCAGTCCTCTTGAGCCAAGTTCAAATGCTCTTTGTGTAATAATCATATCTGTCATTTCTTTTGCAACATCCACATTTGATCCTTCTAAGTAACCTTGCTTTATTTGAGATCCTCCTTGAACAAAGGTCTGAACTCCTGGAACTGCGGTGTAGAGATTATCGCCAATAGATGTAAATGCATTATCTCCTACAGCATTATAAATATCTATTTTACCAATGGACGCGAATGTGCCGTCTTTTCTTTTTATTGATATGATGCCGTCTTCATTAACATTAAAATTATCTTTTGTAAATCCGCCTTCATTATTCAGCTCAGTCTGTCCTGCTTGTGTTAAATTCAAATTTATTTTATTTCCCTCTTTATCAACCATTGTGCCTGAGGAATCTACATCAAAAGATCCATTTCTTTCGTATGCAGTACTGCCATTTAGTGTAGTTACAGAAAAATATCCTGGTCCCACAATGGCAAAATCAGTATTCATCCCAGTTTGTCTCAAGTTTCCTTCCTTATTATCCCTTATCCATTGTCCAGTTCTTACACCAGTACCATTGATAGTTCCCTTTTGTTCTTCTGGTTTATTAGTTATTGGATACCCTGTTCTATCCAATGTCTCATATACTAAATCCTTAAAATTAACATCTATTGTTTTATATCCGTCAGTATTTACATTGGCAAGATTGTTTGAGATACTATCCAGTTTTTCCTGCTGTGCCATCATTGCACTTCTGCTATTATAAAATATTCTCAGCATTTTTTAACCCCCAAATATTATCTTATGGATCCAACATCATTAACAGCTTTTCCTAAAGTATCATCCATTGCCTGAACAACCTTTTGATTGGTTTCAAAGCTCCTCATTACATTCATCATGTCAACCATGGTACTTATTACATTCACATTTGATTTTTCAAGAGCATTTTGCTTTACAGCTGCATTAACCTGTACTACATTCTTAGCTGAATACAAGTTATCTCCAACCTTAGTTAAATCCTTCGTGTTATTTACATCTGCAAAATTGAATTTATAGCTAAGCTGATCATCTACTCTCATATTTCCTGCTGCATCCACAACAACTTTACCATTTCCAACATAAATAGGCTCTGTATTATTTGTGTTTACATTAGTTCCAAGCACATTATCTCCGCTGTCATTTACCAGGTAACCAGCAGTATTTACATGAAAGTGGCCGTCTCTTGAATAATATGTATTAGTTGCAACACCGTCATTTCTTGATACTTCAAAGAAACCTCTTCCATCTATGGCAAAGTCCGTTGGCTTATCTGTGGTTTCAATCATACCTTGAGTAAAATCTGTTTTTACTTCGTCAATACCGCTTCCCAAACTTAAACTGCCAATTGTGTTTTTTACATTTTTCCCTCCAGTGATTTTATCATAATTTGATATTAATACATCATCAAACTGTTTAGCTGACAAATTATCCTGCTTAAAACCAACTGTATTTGCATTTGCAAGGTTATTTGTAATTACATCTTGTTTAGCTTCCTGTGTTATCATACCTGAAACAGCTGTATAAAGTCCTCTTATCATTTGCTCACTCCCTTTTGATTAATTACCTTAATTTCATCAGGATATTTCATTCCAAGCGCTGCTGCCTTTTCTTCAATTTGACTGTTGCTTAGACTATAATTTACCTTTGCTCCCAGCATGAAGAAAGTCCCTATTAATATTCCCATTCCTATACCTAAAAGCAATTTTCTATCACTAAGCAAATCTCTAATATAAGTTATTTTAGATATAAATCCTTTATTAATAGTACTTCCCCCTTTCCTATATTAAGACGTTTTGATATTTCTTCAATTGAAATATTTTCTTTAAGCAAAGCTTCCACTTCATTTATTTTTACATTATTTTCTTCTAAATTCTCTTTTATTTCTAAAACATCAGTACTTTCATTTTCGTTAGTATGGAGGAAATCTGAAGCATTTTTCACTTCAATTTTGGTATTTTCTCCATTATACTGCTTATTTTCCAAATTTTCTACCTTTGTTTTTATTTCCTCTACACTCTGCTGAACTGTTAGTAAAGTTTCTGCAAATTCCTGCCTAAGTTGTCCTATCTCCATCATCACTTCAGTTAAATCCTCTTCTTTCAACTGCAGCTTACTGGAAAATGAACTTTTTTCTTCATTTATGGCCTTAATATTAAAAACAATAAGCAAAACTCCTATAATTAATAATGCAATCCACATTTTTTTCTCCTAAACCATATTATATGTATTTTAACTTCTGCATTGATTTCCTTAAATGCACTAAAGCTCTGCTGTGAAGCTGACAAACTCTTGACTCAGAAACAGAAAGTACTTTACCAATTTCTTTTAAAGTCAGCTCTTCAAAATAATACAAACTCAGAACTGTTCTGTCCTTTTCATTTAAAAGTTCAATAGCTTTAGTCAAGTACTCTAATTGTTCCTTCTTTTCAAGGTTCTTTTCAGGGCTTGGACTCTTTTCGTCCACAACAGTACTCATTAGAGGCATATCATCATCTTCAGAAAAAATTAGGTCCTCCAGCGAAACTATAGATATGTAATTAATATAATTTTCTATTTCACTCATTTCTCCCAGTGAAATTCCCAACCTTTCACTGATTTCCTTATTGCTTGGTTCTCTGTTTAATTGCTTTTGGAGCCACTCTATTGCCTCATTATATCTATTAAGCTTATCAATTGCGCCTTTAGATATTGGACTGTTCTTTCTGATTTCATCAATCATAGCTCCCTTTATTCTTATAGAGGCATAGCTGGAGAATTTCATACCTTTTGTTTCATCAAATTTATTTATAGCATCC
>JAQSXU010000149.1 GCA_029256485.1 Clostridiaceae bacterium | reverse complement strand
GCATGGCTTACTTGGCGTTGAACTCCCACTTGAAGAAAAGCAGAGAACCAAAATCTTCTTTTCGATTTTGTGTGAATCGCTTTCACAGAGTGCGTGGGAAACTTACGCCAAGTTAGTCAGGTGAAATTTGTTTATTCAATAAATATTGGTTTTACTAAAGAATACTGTAAATATTGCGATAATTACAGTATAAGACAGAATTGGAGAAATATATTGGAGGATTCAAAGGGTAGGAATAGATTAGATCAGGAATTGATAGCGTTAGACGTAAAATTCAAATTTTAGATATTATGGAAAATAAACTTTTTCAAATGAAAGCAGTAGCTGAGTATGTTAAGGATAATGATTTGAGTAAGGAAGAAATGTTGGATTTGAATATTAAAATTAATAGATTAAAGGATGAGATTAGAGCTTTTGAGGAAGAATGTAGATAAACTAATAATATTTGGAAGATGAAAAATAGATAAGAGGATTAATGGAAGTGTTCTAAGTATGATAAATAATTAATAAGATCAAGAGCTACAAGGAGGAGAATATGTATATTAAAAAAATTAGAATACAGAATTTTAGGCAACTTAAAGATGTTGAGTTGGAATTGCAGAATAATACCACTATATTAGCAGGTCCTAATAACAGCGGTAAAACTTCTTTTATTTTGCTTTTAAAAAGAATGTTATTAGAAAAAAGTTTTGATTTTTCAAAAGATGATTTTAATGCTTATGATAAATGCATATGGTCAAATAAAGTTTATAATATTTTAAAATCATTATATGATAATAAGCAAAGCAAAAAAGAAGATGAAATAATTAAGGAATTAACTGACAAAATGTTTCCTATAGAAAATGAATTAGAATCAAAACCAAGCGTTATTCTTCCAGAGTTAATTGTAAAACTACAAATAGATTATGATAATAATGATGATATATCAAACTTTGCAAACTATATAATGGATTTAGATGATTCTCATAACTCATTTTATTTTAGTTATAAAATAGTTTTGAATAAAAATTTATTTAAAAAGGGAATTAAAGAAAATTGGAGTAAAGTAAATAGTAGATTAAATAAAAATCAAAATGATAATAAACAACAATCTATTATTGAAATTATATTAGATGTGTATTGTGGAAGCCTTATTAGTAAATGTTATTTTACTGATGAAAATTATATAATTGCAACAGAAATTCAAAGTATTCAAGAATTTAAAAATTTATTTAATTTTAGATATATAGAAGCTGCAAGACCACTTAATGATTCATTAGAAAAAGATAAACATTTACTTAGTGATACTTTAATAAAATTAGCAAGTAAGGAAGAAGTGTGGAAAACAGAAATAAGAAAATTACCAGATGAAGTTTTGAATACATTGGATGAATGTGGTATTAAATCTAAAATAGAAGATGTGTCAACTACAGCTTTAAATAAAACTATAGAATCAATTACACAAACTAATGGAGGTCATACAGGAAAATTATGTTTAAATATAGATGTTTCTGAAGATCACATTGAGAATCTTATACAAAGTACGACTAATGCGAAATATTCAATATCAGGGGAAATTATTGACTGTAATTATAATTTGAATGAAACATCACAAGGTCTTGGATACAGCAATCTAATATATATGCACTCACAAATTGAAGATTACATTAAATCAAAAGACAAATTAAAGGTTAATTTTTTGGTAATCGAAGAACCCGAATCTCATATGCATCCTCAAATGCAATATGTTTTTGCAAATGAATTACTAAAGCAATATGATAAAGAAAAGTTACAAGGCTTACTTACAACTCATTCGTCAGAACTTGTAAGAGGTACTAGCATAGAAAGACTTCGTGTTATTAGAGAAGAAACTCTGTTTAATAGTAAAATTTATAATTTATCATTATTTATTAATGATATAGAAATACCTAAAAATTCCAACGAAGATGATGTAGTTTTGATTGAAGATTACAAAACATTTTATGAAGATATAGGCATATATGAGATTATTTTTGCAGATGTTGCAATTCTATATGAAGGTGATACAGAAAGGTTGTACTTAAAAAAACTATTAAGTTTTCCTAATTTTAAGGATTTAAAGCAAAAATATATTGCATATATTCAAGTCGGAGGTGCATATGCCTATAATTTCAAACCGTTATTAGAATTTTTGAAGATTAAGTCACTAATTATAACAGATATAGATTATGAAAAAAATGAAAGTGATGAGGATGCAATATTAGATGCAACTACTACTAATATAACTATTAAGAAATTTTATAATATAAATAATGAAAATAAAGATAAACCTAAAAATTCTAAAGTAAAAATAAAAGATTTATATAATTGGATAAACGCAACTAATAATATTGTTTTACAAACAAATAAAAAAGATTTAAATGAATCAGAGAAAAAAGAAGATTTAATATATTTAGCATTTCAAACAGATAAAGATAAATATACGCGTACCTTGGAAGCTGCAATGCTAAGTAAAATATTTGGTATGTCAGGATATGAATTAGTAAAAAGGAGTGAATGGATTAGTAAAAAGAAAGCTTTTGGTTTAAAATATTCTATACCTGTTAATAAAATAAAAGATGGGACAAAAGAAAAAGAGGATGATAGTGAATTTAGTTTAGTTGATATACTTAATTCAACCTCTAATGCTAAAACTGATTTTATGTATTCAGTTATTTTAAATAATTATGCTGAAAAAATGCTGCCAGATTATATTAAGGAGGGTCTTGAATGGCTAATGAAATAGATAATGATAATATTGTATTAGTTAATGCTCCTGCTGGTAGTGGAAAGACATATAGAATCAAATCTGAGATAAGAGAGTATAATATTAAAAATCCTCAAGATAAAGTACTATGTATTACATACACAAACAGAGCTGCAGATGAATTATTAAAAGGGATAGATTCCTCTAATGTATATATAAGTACAATTCATTCTTATATAAATGATATGATAAGTTCGTTGATGGGAAAGCGTGAGATTATTGAACTGTATTTTGAAGTATATACAGAAGCTATTCTTCAAAGAATAACTAATCCTGAGAAACAAGAAAGCAACAATAAATATAAAGAAAAATTCGGAGATATTAGTCTTGATATTATAAAGCAGAATGTAAAAGCTATTTCATATAATGAAACTCAGTTCAATTCTTTATATTATGGTGGTTTGAGCCATGATGATTTGCTATCATTTACATACAAAGTTTTAGAGAAATATCCGAAGTTATATCAAAAAATTAATAGAAGGTTTAAAATAATTATTATTGATGAATACCAAGATACTTCACCTGAAGTATTTAATATATTCTTTAATGCTGTAAAGAATACAGAAGTTAAATTGTATTTATATGGTGATAAAATGCAACAAATATATAAATCTTATAATAGTGAATTAAATGATAAGCTTGTATCTATACAGCAAGATAAGAGAAAAATAATAAATCATAGATCGATTCCAGTTATTGTAGGCATTTTAAACAAAATATATAATAATCCGAAATTAGATCAAAGACATGATGAGAAACTTCAAAATATAAAATTAGATTTTGAACCGAGAATAATTATTGCTAAACATGATGAGTTTGAAGATATAATTAAAAAAATTATTAGCCAAGATTCAAAAATCCTTGTTTTGTATGTTTTCAATAGAGAAAGATTTGAGCAAATAGGTGCTAGTAATTTATACAATGCTTATAATCATATTGATAAGTATTCTCGTGTTAATAAAGTTTCAGCAGTTGATATTTTACTTAATAATGATGAAGTAGATAATCAGGATGATTTGTTAAAATTTATGATAATAATGTATAATGTAAATGTTTGTTGGCAAAATAAAACTTATGGTTCATTTTTGAAAAAATGTAGGGATAACAAAAAAATATTTAATATACAAAGAGTTACTTTAAGGTCAGTAGAAAATAAAAAATATTTATATGATTTATGGAAAAAAATTTTTGATAAGCTTAATGATGAAGAAACTACAATTGGACAACTAATAGATTTAATGGATAGTAAAAATATGTTGGAAAAAAGTTTTATGGAAACAATAAAATCTGAGAATACATATTCTAAAGTTTTTGATATATCTGTTCGTGAAGTTATTAACCTAGAAAACAGCAATGCGGATTCTCATGTATCAACACAGCATGGAGTAAAGGGTGAGAGTCATGATTCGGTTGTATTTGTAGCAGAAGATAGTAAAAAAAATGATCCAAGAGTTCATATTTATGAATTTTTTAGAGTTTGGTCCCAAGTAGATTTTTCGCTTGATGAATTTGAAGATTTTTACTTTGAATATCTATTATTCTGTAAAGAAATTATAGATTATTTGGATTTCAATATAAAGTATATTAAACTAAATCAGTTAAATACATATAAACAATTTCTACTAGATAAAAGTTATGCGGTAATTAAAAAGTTTGATGAAAATATAATTTTTAATATTTTATGCAGAAATATATATGAAGATTATATAAAAAAGCAAACGTGTTCAAATGCTAAAAAATGTTTTAACGATAGTATGGTATCGAATGTGTTAAGTGCATATAAATTATTTTATGTTGGTTGTTCTAGAGCTCGAAAAAACTTGACAGCACTTGTTGACATAGATAATATTAAAAATTTTAATAAAGCATTTAGGAATAAAGTAGAGAAAGCAGGATTTAAAATTATAAATCCATCTGATATTTGATGGCAAGCTCACTCAGTTCGCAAAGCCCTCCGGTACTCCAAGCAAGGGCGTAAAGTATAACAGGTGGGAATCCTGTATGGTAAAGATTAGCAACCAGACAGTAGTTAGTCTTGGATTTGTTATGGTGACATAACAGATTAAGTGTAGGCAGACAAACTATCAGGTTTTAATCCGAAGGTGTGAAGTTGTGTTAACTCCGAAAAATTGTCAATCGAAAAGGATGATATTTTCGGGGAAAATAGAAATCAGTATTAACATATTCGTAAATGCGAGAATATGTTAACTTTTTCCGAGTTTTTATAGCATTAGGGTAACTGTGACTTGGGAAATGATGGCAAGGAGGAAGAACGTAGATATTAATAATTATAGGGATTAAAAAATATGTTAACTTTATGTATGATAGTTAAAAATGAAGGAGCAAACCTTAAAATTGCTTATCCAAAGTAGCTGCTTTAATAGATGAAATAATTATAGTAGATACAGATTCTATTGATAATACAAAGATTATCGCATCACAATTTACAGATAAAATTTATGATTTTAAATGGTGTAATGATTTTCAAAAGCTAGAAATTTCTCTATATCTAAAGCTTCAAATGATTGGATACTTGTGCTAGATCCAGATGAGTTTATTACAGATTTCTTTAGACATAATGTAGATAAATTTATAAAAAATTCTTTGAATAAAAATAAGGTAGGTAGAATTAATATAATGGAGGATTCCAATGGCAATAGGAAGTATACTGAAAGAGTAAATAGACTTTTTAACAGAAATTATTTTCATTATGAAGGAATAATTCATGAGCAGCTTATAGCTTTGGATGGTAAAACCTATGAAACAGAGATCATAGGTATAACTGCAGATCATGTGGGTTACACAGAGGAAGCATTAAATAGAACAGATAAACTTAAAAGGAATATAGATTTATTGGAAGTGGCAGTGAAAAATGACTCAGAAGATCCGTAGCAAGTTCACTCCGTTCACAAAGACCCCAAGGGGTCGTGAACAAATCATGAACACAGCAAACAATAGAAAATTAGGACAAGATAATAAAAAGAGAGAATCGTCATTTCGGTGGCGATTCTTTAGGGTTTTTTAATGGCTTAAACATATATCATAATTAGTAAGTATATGATCTTTCGGTCATATATTAGAGGTACCATCTAATGTGATACAATTTTAGTTTTCATATTTTTTCTTGAGTTCAAGTATCTTTTCTAAACTTAACCCAGTTCCTTTAGCTATAATTTCTGTATCTATCCAAAGTTTTAAAAGATTTACAGCAGTTTCTTCTTTTCCTTGTTCAATGCCTTTTTCAATGAATATTATATCATAGGAAAAGGTGGTGATGCTGTAGATAGAGGAGAGAAATAATACAAGAAAACATGTATTTAACGATAAAAAGCAGCTTATATCCGTTACAGATAAAAATTGGACTACTACTACCTACAGCTATGATACTAATGGTTTATTAACATTTTCATCTTCTGAAAAATTAAGTGTATAGATAGATATTCTTGGGAAAATGTAAATAGAGCCATTTTTTCTCTTGCTTGAATCTATAACTAATGAACCATCATCCATATATAGACATGCTAATCCTATTGGATGATCTAGAAGCAGCAGATTTTCCTTTGTAATAGTTTTTTCTCCGTTTATGTAAAAGATGTTATAAAGATTAGTATAGAGTTTATTACTAGGGGAACGTAGTTGAGGATTTTTGAAGCTAGTCAAAAGTTTAAGGTCAAGATTTTTAAGTTTATCAGCTTTCCATTGACTATAAGGAATTTGCTTTGTGTATCCATGTTCTCTATAGTATGCATTTTTACTTTACCATAAAGAGCAAGGCTACCATCACCAAGCAGACTTCCAATGATTATATTTCTTTCTAATTTATTCATATCATATATTTTAGTGTTTTAAACAAAAGGCATTTCTGTATACTTTTTAATATATAGTTATTATTATTAAATGTTAGTAATATTTATGTATTATATATTATAAAAATGAAACTCTTAATATTCGTATAGATAGTTTAAGTTTGATTAAGTTCTAAGAATATTGCGAATAATTATAAAAGTATTTTGAATATTAAGAATATGTTCATGATATAATAATAGAAAAGGGAGGTGGGTTCATGGAGTTGAGAAAAAACAATTCTGTAGTTATACCTGAAGATGTACTTCCATTATTAGACGATTTAGCACATGGTGATTCGCTTGATAAAAATGTAGGGATTTTAATAGCAATAAGTTTGTTTGTGGCTAAGAGTGTTTCTTTGGCAAGAGCAGCAGAAATTGCAAAGCTTTCACTAAATGATTTTATATATACACTTAAATTAAAAGATATACCTTGGGGAGAATATACAGAAGAAGATATAATAGAAGATGAGATAGCAATAAAAGACCTACTAAAGGAGTACAAGTAGGTATCTTACAATTAGCAAAAAAACTAGAAAAGATAGATGAAATTAAATCATATTTGGATAGTCTTATTCAAGAAGACTATAGAATTTCAAAAAAATTATATTTAGAAGCTTTAAAGATAGCTTGTGAAGAAGAAAGAATTTTTGAAAATAATGATAGTAACTAGTGTAAGGGTAACAGTGACTTGGAAAATACAGTAAAACAAAACCTACTAAAGTGTAATATACATTTGAGTAGGTTATTTTTTATGTTTAAATACAGTGTAATATGATAAAATAATCAATATAAAGGGGCGTGAAAAATTCATGGAAAAAGAATTTAATGTCACAGGAACTTGTATACCAGAAATGCATTATATGGTAGATACATCTGGTAAACTACAAAAAATAATTAAGATGATTGAAAAAGAAAAATACTTTATTATAAATAGACCAAGACAGTATGGAAAAACTACAACTTTATTTTTACTTAATAAAAAGCTTAAAAAAGATCAAACTTATCTACCAATCAAGATAAGTTTTGAAGGCATAGGGGATTCCGTTTTTGAAAGTGAAAAAAGTTTTTCAAAAACTTTTCTACAGATTTTAGAGAGAAATCTTCTACTAAATGATAAAAATTTAGCAACCTTTTTAGAGGAACAGGAAGTAAAAGTTCAAAATCTAAATGACTTATCAA
>JAQSXU010000423.1 GCA_029256485.1 Clostridiaceae bacterium | reverse complement strand
CCAGATCGTAGGAACCCAAGCGGTACTTAATGTATTAGCAGGAGAGCGTTACAAAATGGTTACAAAAGAAACAAAAGCTTTATTATCCGGTGAATATGGTCAGACAGTTAAACCATTTAATCCAGAAGTACAGAAAAAAGTTATCGGTGATAAAAAACCGATTACATGCCGTCCTGCTGATTTAATTGAGCCTGAGCTTCATAAGATTGAAGCAGAAATTACGGAGTGGAAAGAGCAGGATGAAGATGTATTGTCGTATGCATTATTCCCTCAGGTTGCTATTGACTTTTTCAAATATCGTCAAGCACAAAAAACCGGTATTGATGTAACTGCTGCAGATAAAGCGAACAAAGCATACCCAGTTTAATTAAATTGTAATATTACATCTAATAGTATGAATAATTAAATATAATCTATAAATAAAGCACTATCAAGCAGATAATATTTGCTTTTTAGTGTTTTATTTATATTATTCGACAGAGTGAAGATATACGAATATTAACAAAATGAATGAATATAAGTTGACAATTTGTTTGTAGACTGATATATTTGTTATAAAACAAGCTAATAATAGATAATTGATTGGATTATTAGTCAATACAGTGCAAATAGGAAAGGATGACATCTTTTGAATAAAAATTATCTGTTTAATCCTTTATATAACTCTACAATTCAAACTTCCGTATCGATTACTTTAATCCTAACAGCAATATGTATCATTTTGGTAATGATCTATTTGGAAAATAAATTTAAAAGAATCAATGATAATTTGTTTTATAGAGATGAACTTTTTAATTCGCTATGTAATAATGTTGAAGATGTTTATATTATTTTTGATGTTTCTAATAAGAAGTTTGAGTATATTTCCCCTAATTTTGAGAAAGTACTAGGATTTCACGAGATAGATTTTGATAAAAACTCCAACTTAATACTACAAAATATTAATTTATGTAATAGAAGTATAATTAGTGATATGTTTTTAGCATCCTCCATAAAAACAAACACCGAAATAGATATCGAATATGACCATCCTGTTTTGAAACAAAAACGTTGGATGGTACTTCGTGTTTATCCGGTATATGCTGAGAGTATTTTAGTCCGTTACATTATCAGTATTATTGATACAACGGAAAAACATGAAGCACAGGTGGCATTAAATAATGCATTAATTAATGTACAAAAAGCGAATGAAGCAAAAAAAGAGTTTTTGTCTCATATGAGTCATGAGCTTAAAACACCAATCAATTCGATAATTGGAATGACTCAGATTGCCTCAAAATCATTAACTGACAGAATTAAAGTGGAGAATTGTCTTAATAAAATAAACATTGCATCAAATAGCCTTCTTGATTTAATAAACAATATTTTAAATCTAGCGAAGCTTGATAACGATAAAATTATATTAATCAGAGAACCCTTTCATTTACATAATACATTGATATATATTTCTACCCTTATGCATTCCCAGGCGGAAATTAATAACCAAGAATTTAAAATTCAATATTATCGATAACGGGAAAGGTATGAGTGAGGATTATATTGAACGCATATTTATTCCGTTTGACCAAGAGGATAGTTCCATAGCGCAAATATATGGCGGTACCGGATTAGGCATGGCAATTACAAAGAATTTAGTTGAATTAATGGGTGGCACAATTGATATTAAGAGTAAAATAGGTGTAGGTACCAGTGTATCGATGAATATAACTTTTGATCTACCGGAGACTGGTTTGGAACCGGTGTTATCTGGAAAGAAAAATTCCAACTTAAACTCTCCAAGTAGTAGTGGTAAGCGGGTATTGGTAGTAGAAGATAATGAAATAAATCTAGAAATAACCTGTGAATTCCTAAAATATATGAATATGTCTGTTGAGGCTGCTTCGACTGGACTGGAAGCGTTAGCACTTTTTAAGGCTTCGGAGCCTGGCCATTATGATGCTATCCTTATGGATTTACAAATGCCGGGACTCAATGGTTATGATACAACAAAAGCGATTAGAAGTTCATCTCACCGGGATGCAAATAGAGTATGTATCATTGCAATGACTGCAGATAATTTTGCAGATGACCGATCAAGCTTGGAATGCGGTATGAATTATCATATAGCGAAACCAATTGATATAGATAAATTAAATTTAATACTACATAGTTTAGTGTTAAAGGAAGAAATATAAAACTAATATTATTATCAGCTTATCCCGAAGAACCTACCTTCGGTAGAAGGGAAAAATAAATGGAACATGTAAGTGATTCATTACAGAAAATTGGTGTGGATATCGATAGCGTAATTTCTCGACTAGGAGGGAATGAGCATTTATATTTGACAATCTGCAAAAAATTTTTAAAGGATAATAATTTTCAATTATTACAGAATGCATTGTTATCAAATGATTTTAAAGAAGTCGAAATACGTACCCACACGCTAAAAGGTGTGGCTGCAAACCTTGGATTTGTTCAGTTGGAATTTCTATGTAAGACATTGCTGGACAATGTAAGGAATAATGAAATAAAGTCAATACAGAATAATTTAAAACGTCTTTCGAAAGAATATTATGAGATTATTAATATATTGGAAGCGGGAGAAATCCTATAACCTGTGTAAATTCCTGTTAAGCAGACTCATTTACCTTATTTATTATTAAAATTGATATAATTAATTGATGAAAATCACTTGACAAACATGATTGAATTCGTTATACTACCACCTGTAAAGAAAATTACTTTACAGGTGGTGATTTTTTATGAGCCAGAACGAAACACAGAACGAGGTACTGGAGGAA
>JAQSXU010000148.1 GCA_029256485.1 Clostridiaceae bacterium | reverse complement strand
AAATAAAAAACACCAGGTATAAAACCTAGTGTTTATCTGGTGCGAGCAAATCTATAAGCCGAGTTCTGTATTTGACAATCATCTATCTAGACCTACTATTACTAGTAAGTTCAAGCGATACTACCCGGAAGCGGGGCGGGCAGCCCCTGGAAAACACCTAAGTGATTTCCTACTTCCCTATTCGATCTTGCTCCAGATGGGGTTTACATAGCCGCAAAGTCGCCAATGCGCTGGTGAGCTCTTACCTCGCCTTTCCATCCTTGCCATATCCAAATTCTAATAATTAAATTAGATTTAGAAATTCATGGCGGTATATCTCTGTTGCACTTTCCTTCAGGTCACCCTGACTGGGAGTTACCCAGCACCCTGCCCTATGGAGCTCGGACTTTCCTCTCCTGTGTAAAACACAGCAGCGATTGTCTGGCTTACTCGCAAGTAATATAATATCACAGTGTTAATTAAAAATCAAATAGAATGTTTTTACATATATCTATAAGTTCAATTATCTACATAATTTATTCTTCCGTGGTTTTATAATATAATATTCTTCCACAATTATCACACAATACTTTCTCTTTGCTCTTTTTTATTTGATCCAGAGTCATAGCTGATACCTTCATTTTGCATCCAGAACATACCCCTGCTTTAATGCTGGCAACGGCAATGCCTTTTGTAGATTTTACTCCATAGTACTCTTTAAGTATATTTTCTGGTATTAGTTTTTTTATTTCTTCAATGGCTGAGTTATATTTTTTTAATTCTTCCTGTGCATTTAATATTTTTTTATTGCTTGCTTCCTTATATTCATAAAAGTTATTTTTAAATTCAACTAGTTTTTCTCTTAAAATTTCCTTTTCTTCTACTAGTTTTTCTTCACTCTCAAGTAAAATTATGTTTTTATCATCAATTTCGTTTAGTATTTTCTTATTGTCTGAAAGTCTTTTCTGCAATTTCTCCACTGTTTTACTACTATTATTAGTGCTGTAAATCATTTTCTCATCAGCTTCTATTTTTTCCTTCAATTCCTTGGTTTTACTGCTGATTACTTTAAAATTGTCCCTTATATCCTTAATTTTGCTATCCTTTGCTATGAATTCTTCTTTGAATTTTTCAAATTCACTTTTCATTTTCTTTAAAAGGTATATATATGATCCATCCTTTATTATTTTATTATTTTCTGCCGCCTTAATTTCATTTTCTTGAAGTTCAACTAACATATCCATAATGCACATATAATGTCCTCCTTAAAATTTATTATTTTTAGAGGTTTAAAGCATGTTGTAATTATAAACCCCCTTGGTTATAAATAGATTAGACTTAAGTAAATAAAAAATAGAAACAGAATTATTCTGTTTCTATCTATATTCGTATGGGCTCTTATTAAATTCAGAAATAATTACTGAATTTGAAAATCCGTGTTTATTTAAAATTGTTTGTAGTCTTTTTCCAAATACCTTCATTGCGCACCATTCTAATTCAAAATGGCCGGCATCAATAACTGCAACTCCCTGCTCAAGGCAGTCGCTTACATGATGATGTGTGGTGTCTCCAGTAATAACACAGTCTACATTAAGATCAATAGCATTTTGGAAGAAGTCCTCACCACTTCCATTAATAACTGCTAGTTTATTTACATCTTTATCAATACTGCCAGAATACTTTATTACATCAACACCTAGTGCTTTTTTCACTCTATCACATAAACTTCCTACTGTAATAGGATTTTCAAATTTTACGATTCTTCCTATGCCGCCTTCAGCCTTAGCCGAAAATGCTGGCTGTAGTATGGTGTAACTTTTAAATCCCAAAATTTCCATAGCAATATCATTTAAGCCGCCTTTTACACTGTCTAGGTTGGTGTGGCTAGCATATATATTTATGTTATTACTAACAGCTTTCATTATTTTCTTGCCAATCAAGCTGTGATTTGTAATAGATTTTGGCTTATTAAACAATAAGGGATGATGGTTTATTATTAAATTACAGTTTTTACTAACAGCCTCATCAATTACATCTAAAGTACAGTCTAATGACACTAAAATAGAAGTTATTTTACTGTGGCTGTCTCCTACCATTAGTCCCACATTATCGTAACTTTCCTTTAAAGCCTCAGGAGCTAAAGATTCAAATAATTTTTCAATATCATTTACTTTTAAAGACATGACTTCATCTCCTTAAGCCTGTTTATTTTATCAAAAACCTCATTTTTCCTTTGTATAGCCCAGTTAGATTCCTCTTTTATATGATTGAATATTTGTTTATATTTATTTATTTTATAATCAATATACTGTTCCATTAAAGGATGTTTCTTATCTATTAATGTTTTACTTATTTCATAATAAATGGGGTCAATTTTTTCCTTTTTTGAAAGTTTGCAATGCTTTATTTTTATTATCTCATAAAATACATTTTCGTCAATACATAATTCTTCGTCTAATATGGTATATCCTTTTTTATAAATAAATTCTCTAAGCACCTCGGGGTTTTGGACCGGCTGAAGAACTGCAAAATCCACTGCAGAAACTACATTCTCCCCTTCAGCTAATATATCCCTAATCAAATTGCCTCCCATACCTGCAATTATAATTCCATTACATTCAAAAGGTTTTATGGTTGTGAGTCCAGCACCTAACCTGCAGTCTATTTTGTCACCCAGTGCATAAATACCTATATTCAGCTTGGCTTTATTAATTGGTCCTCTATTTATATCTGATGCTATAGCCATATCACATATTTTACTTTTAATTAGGTATATTGGTAAATAGCCGTGATCTGTTCCTATATCTGCTATGCAGTGGCATTTTTCAATCATTGAAGCAATTTTTTCTAGTCTGTTACTTATTTCCATGAAATTACTCTCTCCTTATTTTATCTTTACCTAAAAGCAGATAATGTTTTAAATTGCATAAATAAAAATACTGAGGAAATAAAAAGAACTATATAAATAAATTTATATGAAGATTTTTTATCATACTTTGCATAAAAATATGAGGCATAGTACATACAAAACAGCAATGCCATATTCAATACCCCGTACATCATCTGCTTAAATGCAAATTGTTTTCCATTACCATTTTTTATGGGCATAAAATTTGCATCAAAATTTAATGGCATTATTGCAGGAAGTTTGTTTGTTAAATATAGTATGAATGGATTTATTGTTAAAACTATAATTACTATAGTAGCCAAAATAAATGGAACTATAAATTTTTTATCCTTATGCAGACTATAATTTTTATTTCTTGTATATTTCCAATTAGTTAAGGATATATTTAAATTATTAAGTTTCTTTTCAAATTCATCATAGTTTTCCGGTGAAACACCGTAGCTTATATCTTCAGTTTTCAAATAAAAAATATTTTTATTTGATGTAGCATACATAGATGATAATCCTATTTTATCAACAATTGATTTACACAATGCAAAAGTATTTCTACCATAGCCATATATTTTTACTCCTCTTATATTTCCACTGCTTTTGTTGTATCCTTGTATACTATCAATAGGGATAATTATTTTCTTTAAACCCCAAACAGCAATAATTTTAATGCTTTTATCGTCAATAGCGTAATTTAATGTCTGAGTTAAGAAAATATAATATAATTGATATATATTAACTATTACAAATGCTGCTTTTAAAAATGTATCTAATTCATAGGAATTTGTAATTTTAATCAGCACTATAAAAAGAACATTGTACAGCAATGTAACCATAATTAAATATAATAAACTATTTCCTTTTAACGCTTTATAGCTTTCCACAACATCACCTTCTTTCTAATATTATAACATATGGATATGTAATTAAAGCACCCATTTTTTGGGTGCTTATTTCTAATCCAAGTAGTCCTTCAACTTTTTACTTCTAGATGGGTGTCTAAGTTTTCTCAATGCCTTAGCTTCAATTTGTCTAATTCTTTCTCTTGTAACATTAAATTCTTTACCAACTTCTTCAAGAGTTCTTGCCCTTCCATCATCCAATCCAAATCTTAATCTCAAAACCTTCTCTTCTCTTGGTGTCAATGTATCCAGTACATTTATCAACTGTTCCTTCAGCATTGTAAAAGCAGCTGCCTCTGCTGGAGCAGGTGCCTCATCATCTGGTATAAAATCTCCAAGGTGGCTGTCTTCCTCTTCTCCAATAGGTGTTTCTAATGATACTGGTTCCTGTGCTATCTTAGTTATTTCTCTAACTTTATCCACTGGCATATCCATTTGCTTTGCAATTTCTTCAGGCAGTGGTTCTCTTCCAAGTTCCTGCAGAAGCTGTCTTGAAACTCTTATTAATTTATTAATGGTTTCAACCATGTGAACAGGTATTCTAATAGTTCTAGCCTGATCTGCAATAGCTCTTGTAATGGCCTGCCTTATCCACCAAGTGGCATAGGTACTAAATTTATAGCCTTTCCTGTAATCAAATTTCTCCACTGCTTTTATTAATCCAAGATTTCCTTCTTGGATTAAATCCAAGAAAAGCATTCCTCTTCCAACATATCTTTTTGCTATACTTACCACTAGCCTTAGGTTTGCCTCAGCAAGCTTTTTCTTTGCAACCTGATCACCTTGTTCTATCCTCTGGGCTAAATCTATTTCCTGGTCAGGTGAGAGTAGAGGCACTTTCCCAATTTCCTTTAAGTACATTCTTACAGGATCATCTATTGAGATACCTTCAGGTACTGATAAATCAAGTTCTTCCTCTTGTACTTCAATATCCTGCATATCTCCTATAATCTCAATTCCCATAGATTCAAGAACTTCATAAATTTTTTCTATTTGTTCAGGGCTTAAATCTATTTCATCCAATTCATCCATTATCTCTTTATATGTCAATGAATTGTTTTTCTTTCCCTTTTCTATTAGTTTTTTAACTATCTGCATTTTTGCACTCTTATCCTTCATCACCATGCCTCCTTCCATTTTATATCATTCCACCTAATTCCTTTTGTATTTTTTGAAGTTGTTGAGAGAATTTAATGCATTCTTCAAATCTTCCTTCATTTTCATATAACTTAATTTTGTTCATAATTTCTTTTTTCGACTCCTCTAACTTGAATTTTCTGATTTCCCTTATATAGTCATCTGTAAACCTCTGCCATTCAGCCCTATCATATATTAATTGGGTTTCACAAATCATAACCCATTCCTTTGAACTTTCCACGTCATTACAGTTTGTTTCTATTAATTTAATTAAATCCTCATAGGATTTTTCATTATTATCTTTTATTAATGAATAAATTATTTTATGACTTTCAAGAACTAATTCACTTTCATCAAAATTATTTATTGTATATTCAAATGCTTCGGCGTTATTTAACATTATATTTAATAAACCTCTTTCAGCCTTTATGTATGGAGGCTCTAAATATAATTTTGAACCAAAATCATTTTCAATATTCAATTGCTCCACATTTTTAGGTTTTTTTTGCAATTTTTCATTCATAATGTCGTATAAAGCTTGAGTTTTAATGTTGGTTTCTTCTGATAACTTATTTATGTAAAAATCCTTTTCTATGCTGTCTAACTCAGCAATAATTCCAACCGCCTTTTCTGCATACTTTACAGCCCCGTCACCTTTCTCAATATTAATGCCCTGTTTAGCATTTTTTAATCTGTAATCTATTAAAGGCAGAGCTTCATCAACTAATTTTAGAAATGCTTCTCTTCCATTGTTTCTTATAAACTCATCTGGATCTTTACCTTGAGGAACAGTTAATACAAATATTTCAAAACCAACTTTCTTTAATATGTCAAGTCCTCTAAGAGTTGCACTTTGCCCAGCTGTATCAGCATCATAAGAAATAATAACTTTATCAGCAAATCTCTTAAGTAGTTTAGCCTGATTTAAAGTTAATGCTGTACCAAGGGATGCAACAGTATTAGTAATTCCAAATTGATGAAGAGAAATACAGTCCATATAGCCTTCTACCATGATAAATGTTCTGCTTTTATTATTCTTTATTGCAAAATTTAGGCCATAAAGATTAGTTCCTTTTATAAAAAGCGGAGTTTCAGGAGAATTTAAGTACTTTGGCTTTGAATCATCAAGTACCCTTCCTCCAAATCCAATTACCTTTCCCTTATAATCAAATACGGGAAACATTGTTCTATTTCTAAACCTATCGTAATACCCTCCTCGCTGATTTTTAACAATCAAACCAGCATTTAGCAGATCCAGTTCAGAATAACCTTTCCTTTTCATATAGTTTAATAGAGCATTCCAGGAATCTAAAGAATATCCTAGTCCAAAGCTCCTCATAGTTTTTAAAGTTATTCCTCTTTTGCTAAAGTAATCTTCTGCTTTATTAGTATTTTGCAAATTTTTCAAGAAATACCTGGCTGCATCCACATTTATTGTATAAAGTTTTTCTTTAATACCAGCTGTAGTTTTATTCTTGCTATTGTCATCATCTTCAAAATCAATGTTTGCTTTTTCTGCTAGAATTTTTACAGCCTCAGGGAAAGTAATGTTATTAATTTTCATAATAAAAGTTATTACATTTCCCGCCTCACCGCAGCCAAAGCACTTATAAATCTGTTTATCCTGGGATACACTAAATGAAGGTGATTTTTCGTGATGAAAGGGGCAAAGGCCCATATAATTCCTACCAGTTCTTTTTAATTTTACTTTTTCTGATATTATATCAACAATATCATTTTCTTCTTTTACTTTTAAGATAAATTCTTCTGACAGCAATAAAATACTACCACCCTATATAAAAATTTTTATTATGATAAAAAACATTATTTAGTTTTAAGACAAGCTATATAATATTCGACAAAAATATTTAAAATCCTTCTTAATTTTTTATTTTTATTTTTTGTTATGTTTATACATACAATATTATATTCTTTATAAATGCCAAATTTCCTGCAAAGTATAAACATTTATTTATAAAACCATGCAAAAGTTATTTTACCCAATTTATAACATTATTTATACTTATATTTAATAAATTACAAGTTTTGGAACATAAATATCATTAAAAATCATTAGACAATAATCATCACTCATGCCTGAAATATAATCTGCAACGCCTTGATAAAGGCCTTCAGTTTCTGAAATTTTTATATAAATGGGAGGCATTCGGTTAGGATTTTTATAAAAATATTCAAAGACTTGTTTTAATACAAATTTGGCTTTATCCCTTTCAACTTTTAAAATACTTCCCCTATATATTTTTTCAAACATAAATTGTCGTAATTTTGAAAGTGCTGCTTCCTTTTCTTCTTCAATAACAATTTTAATTACATTTTTGTTTATATTCGAAATAGTATTATATATACAAGACTTAACAAGAGTATCAATCCTGTCTCCATGATTAACTCCAAGTATTTTTAGTATATCCTCAGGCAAATCATCTTGAGTCAAGAGCCCAGCTCTTATAGAATCATCTATATCATGGTTCACATATGCTATCTTGTCACTATATCTTACTACCTGCCCTTCAAGTGTATATGCTAATTTTGTGTTATTTGTAAATCCACTATGATGTAATATACCATCCAGCACTTCATCACTTAAATTTAAACCATTTCCCTGTTTTTCTATTCTTTTTAATACTCTCACACTATTTTCATTATGCCTAAACCCTCCAGGCAGAAGTTCATTTAATACTTCTTCCCCGCTGTGAGCAAATGCCACATGTCCAATATCATGTCCAAGAGCTATTGCTTCAATTAAGTCCTCGTTAAGGCCAATACCCTTGCCGATGGTTTTTGCTATTTGAGCCACTTCTAAAGTGTGAGTTAATCTTGTTCTATAATGATCTCCCCAAGTTTTAATATATACCTGAGTTTTATGCTTTAAT
>JAQSXU010000422.1 GCA_029256485.1 Clostridiaceae bacterium | reverse complement strand
TAAATATTCCATTTGGCTTTAATATCCTTTTTACTTCTTTAATATCAAAAGAAGCTTGCCTATTTATAATCATATGAAAGGACTCATCTTTAAAAGGCAACTCTGAATCATTAAATGCCTGTTTAACTTCGATTCCAAGCGGTTCTAATTTTTTCTTACACAATTTCACATTAGGCTCCCACATTTCTGTAACTGATGTATTATTATAAGGATGCTTCAATGATAATAAAAATTCTCCCCCACCAGTGCCCATATCAAGCAATTTATAATTTAAATTTAAATATTTACTTAATATTTCTTTATAATCCCAAGGTAACGCTTCAGCTTCCCACCTATTTTCTAAATATGAAAAATCCCATCCTTCAAATGCTTTTTTCTCTTCTTTTTCCCACGATTCTTTTAATTTACTATAATCCATAACTGTCCCTCTTTTCTTTTATTTTGTTTGCAAGAAAATTGGTGCAGTTTCCTGATAGTATATAAAATTTTAATCTTGGCACAATCTACTATCAGTTATTATAACTGCACCAAGTAATTAATTCGCTTCTTTCCCATTTTGAGATTTCACCTGCTTTCATTTTTTCACAATTCCTATGATCACTGCTCTTTTATTATTTCTTCTGGTACTTTTATATATCCTGTTAATAATTCAATATCAATAGGGTCATAAAAATCTTTTTCTACTGGTTTAATCATCCTTACCCTGCTTTTAAATCCATTCTTTCCTATTTTCTTATCAGATTCAAAGAATACAGCACTTATTGAAGCCTTATTTTCTCTTCTTTCATTTAAGTATTCTTTAGTATAAACATTAAGTTGAAAATCTTCTTCACTTTCATATTCAAGCATTGCCAAATCCATTCCTCTGGGACAAATTTTCTCCAAAGCAGCTACATATTCTATTTTAGCTTCTTCACGCTGTTCTTTAGGCACTACTTGTCCTAGTTCCTTCTCTAAATTATTATTTACTTCATCCCAAACATCATAATGATACATATTATTTATATAATAATTATATTTTCTCTTTTCAATAGGATAATAAAACTCAAACTTATTTCCTATTTCCATTTCACCAAATTCCATATGTATTGATTGGTTTATAATTATACTCTTTGAATGACTTCTTAGCTTTATAATAATATCTAACTTCTTTGTGGTATCAATTTTGGGTAATTCATCACAATCTTTTAGCTTATATTCTGTTATTATTATATTTTCCAAATCTTCATCGTCTAAGTTTGCAGAAATCAGTCCATTATCTATAAAATTTTGTAGCTTAATAGAATTATCAACTTTCCAAAAACATAAAGGAATTGACGTAGAAGAAGAAGTCAATATTTTTTGCCCTTGAATAATTATTTCTAGAAGAAGAACTCAATATTTTTTGCCCTTGAATAATTATTTCTGATATATTAATATTTATAAAACTACTTTCTTTATTTACACTATTAATTATTTTTTCACGATTTGAAAGATATTTTTTCACATTTTCCTCAACGTGTTTTCTATACGGCAATTTATATATGGCCCATAATACACTAGCATCTTCCTCTGACGTTATAGCTATTAAATTAACATCAATTCCTTTAATATTAACTGTTTTATTTATGATAATTTCTTCTTTTAAATTCATATTGATTCTCCTTAAGTATAATTATCATTTATGTAACGCATTATTAACCCTATCAATTGTTATTTAAACTTTGTTTTTCATACAAATCATTTTCTTTTCCGGAACACCAATATCATTTGCAATCACATCACACTTTGTCATTAAAAGAAAATAAATATTTTTCTTTTCTTCACTCAAGCATTCATAATTTGCTTGACCTTTAGCAATTACCACATCAGCATTTTTATAAATTTCTTTAAACTTAGGACTAGTCCTAGTTAAGACAGTTCCTAGTGAACCATCACCATTATCTATAACCTCTGCATATTCATCAATTCCCACAAAATATGCATCCTCAGCTATAGAATCGTTTACTACAGGTTTTCCTCTTACTCCAAAAAATATTTTCACACCAGGATTTAATTCTTTTATTTTCTTTAAAAGAATTTTATCCATGCAGATTTCTCCGCAATTATCACCTAAGTATAATAATTCTTTTGAATTCAATATATCCTCTATTAATATCTTTGAATCATCAATTGCGAATTCTAATTTATCCATTTTTTCAAAGCAATCAAAAATATCCTCTAATAATGTATTATGTATAGGATTAAAATCTATTATATTACCAACAATGGCATATTGAACTGCTAATTCAAAGGAGTTCCCTGCCTGTTCAATCTTTTTCTCAAACTCTGGTATCAATTTTAAAAACAAGTTATTATAATAATTTCTTGTTTCCTTATATGGGTCTGGATTATTAGTATATTTCTTTACCATTCCAAAAATTTCTCCAATAATTTCTGGGGTGGTTATCTCAAAATCCATTTTACTAAGGTAAGCAAAAACTTCCTTCAGCAGTTCTTCTTTATTCTCAACCCCTGTAATATTTGCCACCTTGATAACTTGGTTAATTACACATGGCAGGCATTTATCATGCATTTTCATAGTCGTACCTCACTATATATTATCTAAAATTATCATGATAATATCATCTTAATCTAGAGCTTAAAATCACCTTTTTATGTTAAGCCAAAAATTTACGCATAACACAATCGTGCTCTCTTTCTTTAAAAACTTTGTATCCAGCTCTAGCATAAAGCTTTTTAGCATTAGTATTATGATTCATTACTCCTAGCCTCATTTCAATAAGTCCTTGTCCTTTAGCTAATTTTTCTGCCATCAGTAAGGCTTGATAACCATACCCCTTTTTTCTATAGGCTTCGTTAATTAAAAAATCACCAATAAAAGCTTCACCTGGAACGCCAAGCTTGTCCTCATTTAAAAACCAAATGCTTCCAACATTTTGCCCATTTGCAGAAATATTATATAAATACGTATCTGGAGTTGAAAATCCATTTTTAAATATATCATCATACTCCCATACAGCAAACTCATGTGCT
>JAQSXU010000421.1 GCA_029256485.1 Clostridiaceae bacterium | reverse complement strand
AAATAAAGGTTCAAAATACTTCGTATCACTAAGTATAGTTTTATAATTTTTTAATCCTACAAAAGTTTTAGTTTTGCTAACTCCATCCCAATCTGTAAAGCTATATCTTGCCATTGCTACTGCAGGCAAATATGTGAATACTACCAACAACACTACTGGAACAGCTAAAAACAAAGCAGAAATTATGATTTTTTGTTTCTTATACGGCAAAGAAGAAAAACTAAATTTTTTCTTAGTTGTACTAGGTGTTATATGCTTAGCATTTGTTACCACTAATAACACTCCTTTACTTTTAATTTTAAGGACTTAAATCAGTTTTCTGATAACCTCTCCTAGTTAACAGTTATTAAAAGTAAATGTCTATTACTATTTTTTAACTGATTTAAGCCCTGCCTCATCTTATTTTATAAATTATTTTTTAATAAATAATTTTTGAAGCAACTAAATTTTACTATTTTCCAATAGATTCAATTCCTTTTGTCCAATTATCATTTAAAGAATTCATATATTGATCAAATGTTTGTTTTCCATTTCCTAATCCAATTTCTATAATAGTTTTAACCCATTTGCTATCACTAAGGTTAATTAATGATTCTTTTTGTACTTTGTCTAAATCAACAGCATTTTGAGTAGAACCCATCTTTTGTTGAACTAATTCAGCATTACTTCCTGATAAGTAAGCAGGCAACTTAGCACCAACAATAGAAGAAATCATATTAGAATCATTTGGATATTTTTCTACGAAATATTTTACAAATTCTTTTGCAATATCTTTATTTTTACTGTGGACATTTACACCCATCATAAAATCAGAACCCATTTGAATAATTTGTTTACCATTATGATTTACAGGTGCACTCATAAACTTAATATTTTCAGGTGTTTTTGATTTAGCTTGAATTTGTCCTATAGCCCATGAACCTAATGCCATTACACCTATCTTATTATCAGCCATATCTTGTTTTGATTTTTCCCAATCTGATGTCATCGGATCTTGTTCAACATATTTATTAGCTACCGCATCATTTAATAATTTTAATGATGTATAGAGCGGAGATCCTTGCTTAAACGCATTCTTGTCATAAGTCACTTTATTTGGATAATCTACATCTCCTGAAACATTAACAAATTGCGCATTAGTCCAGTTAGTTAGCGCCCAATCTGCTACATAGTTTGTATATAAAGGAACTGCAGATGTCTTTTCTTTTATAGCTTTTAATGCTGCCATAAATTCTTCTGGAGATGTTGGTATTTTTGTAATTCCAGCATCTTTAAAAACCTTTTCATTATATACAAAACCATTTGCATTAGCACCAGTTGATAAACCATAAACTGTTCCATCTACATTGGCATTATCAAGAAACGCATATTTATCTTTAAGTTCAGATTCAGTTCCCATAGGTTCATAAAAGTCTTTATATTGATTTTTTGTAATATTAGAAGGCATCATTAGAACATCACCATAGTCTTCTGTTCCCATTCTAGTATTCATTGTATTTTGATAATCGTTTACTGATTCAAAATTAACTGTAGTTCCAGGATGTTTTGACTCAAATTCTTCTTTATATTTTTTAAAAACCTTTATATTTTTTAAAAACTTCATCCATATCAGTTCTATGTGTTAATACTGTAAGTGTTGATCCTGATTTTCCATCGTCTTTACTAGATGAGCTTGTACCACTACTACCACAACCAGTTAAAGTTCCAACAGCTAGTGCTCCAGCAATTAATATTGCTAAATTTTTATGAATTTTCATTTTACATACCCCTTTTCTAAGTTTTTAAGTTAACGTTTAACTGGTTTTAGTATATATAAAAATTTAATCGTTGTCAATAATTTAAGTTATCATTTTTTATATTTAAGTTACTTTTTAATTTGTAAGTTAACATTTTATTTTTCTGTTTTTATAATATATTTCTTTATTCCGCTCCATGCACAAAAGCTGCTAAAGAAACTAACAAATGAAAATGTACAAAATAAAATTGCTAGTAAATTAAATGGGAAAAATACAGCACTTGCTTCAAGTAGTGCCATACATATTATCAATGTTACAATAGAATATTTAAAATATATAATACTTAATAAAAATGAATTCTTAAACATTTCTCTTAAGGTTAAATTAACACTTACACTCATTGGATATATATATATTGACCAAATGCCAAATAATATTCCGACTATAACTAAAACTGAAATTATAATACTATAAATCAAACCTTCTGACCTAACACAAAATATTAATGATTTACTCAAAATCACAACAAATATAATTTGAAAAATAAAAATAACAAAAGAAGATTTCCAATTCTTTTTAACAGCTTCCTTAAAGTCATAATATAAGTCTGAAGGTTTATCTTGCACCATCTTAATAGTAACTGCTGTCATTGCTCCAATAGCTGGTCCAATTGTAACTATAGGTATGCAAGTTATAATAAATAATAAATTCAATTTAAAAAGTGAGGTAAATTCACGTAAAAATATATCCCAAAACAAAGCTAATCCTTCCTTTGGAGGCGCATCTTTTGAAACACCTGGTCCCTCTCTATTGTAATCAAAGAAAAATAATTTCATAGTACACCTCCATAGTTTTTTTGCCTATCTTAATATATATAATTCTAATAAACATTAATTTACTTAAATATACTGCTAATTATTAAGGTGATTTTAAACACAAAAATCACCTTAATAATCACCATTTTTTGCATTAACTATACTTAGTTGCAAATAGTTTTACTTGTTTCTTTATCAAATAAATGTATTTTTTCTTCATCTATAGCGACTTTAATTCCATCTCCTGGATGCATAAATGTACTTGCAGATGCACGAATAGTAAGTTTTTTATCATTACAATTAACGTGGAGATACACTTCAGCACCCATTAATTCTTGAATAACTATTTGCGTAGATAATACATTCTGTTTATGCTTTTCCAAAAATTCTTTTTCTATGCTAATATGTTCAGGCCTAATTCCAAGGACAACATCCTTCCCAACATATGATTCAAAGGTTTCATCTCCACCTTTATTTTTAGGAATTAAGATACTATACTCATCAAACTTAACATAGTATTCTTGTCCTTTTTTTTCAATA
>JAQSXU010000147.1 GCA_029256485.1 Clostridiaceae bacterium | reverse complement strand
TTATAGCTTAAATTATATCTGCAATAGTATTAACTGCATCTTCATTTAGCAGATTATTATTTAAATATTTGCTGCCAAAGGAATGCATCATCTTAAGTATTGGTAAAATACCCTTGCCTGTTTCTGTGAGTCCATATTCTACCTTAGGCGGAACTACAGCATAGACCTTTCTGTATATAAGCTTGTCTTCCTCCAATGCTCTTAGCTGCATAGTAATCATTTTTTCAGTTACCTGTGGTAATCTTTTTCTAATATCACTAAACCTTAATGCTTTATAACCTAAGTACCATAAAATTAATATTTTCCACTTGCCAAAAAGAAGCTTTTCCACTAAAACCATAGGACATGTATCATATCTAACACATTGATTTCTCATGTAGCATTCTTCATGCAGTGGTTCATTGCAAAGTATATTATCTGATTTGTCCTTATGGAACAAATTATTATTTAAATATCCGCTGCCAAAGGAATGCATCATTTCTAATACTGGCAAAATTTCATGGCCGGTTTCTGTGAGCCCGTATTCTACTTTAGGCGGAACTACCGGATACACCTTTCTATATATAAGCTTGTCTTTCTCTAGTGCCCTTAATTGCATGGTAATCATTTTCTGAGTTACCTGAGGCAGTCTTTTTTTTATATCACTAAATCTTAATGTTTTATAGCTTAGATACCATAAAATTAATATTTTCCACTTGCCAAAAAGAAGCTTTTCCACTAAAACCATAGGGCATATTTCATACCTTAAGCATTGATCTTTCATGTAGCATTCTTCATGCAGCGGTTCACTGCAGAGTATATTATCAGTCAACATTTTCACCTCTTAAAATGTATTATAGCACAGGCTAAAAAAATATAAAGCAATGTTAAAAAATAGATAAACATAAAAGGAGCATATACAGATTTCATTAGATAAACCTATATATGCCCCTTCAGTTTTTTCTTACATCATGCTAAAACCCATTTATTAATATAGTCCAAATTTTTTATCAGTTAAGCTTATAAATATATTCTTTTTCTGAGAATAATTATCTAAAATCATTTTATGAGTTTCACGTCCAATGCCGGATTTTTTATATCCTCCAAATGGTGCATGAGCAGGAAGGTTATTGTAATTATTGACCCACATTCTGCCTGTCTCAACTCCTCTTGCAACTCTGAATGCACGATTTATGTCCTTAGTCCAAACAGCACCTCCAAGGCCATACTGGCTGTCATTGGCCATTTTAATAACTTCTTCTTCAGTTTTAAACTTGATAAATGTAACTACAGGTCCAAATATCTCCTCCTGGGCAACTCTCATTTTGTTGTCAACATCAGCAAGTATGGTTGGCTTCATGAAAGCACCCTTATCCAAACCATTTTCTGTAATTCTGTAACCGCCGGTAGCAAGCTTGGCTCCCTCTTTTACTCCAATATCAACATATTTTAAAATTTTATTCAATTGCCTTTCATTAACCTGAGCACCCATCTGAGTATCCTTTTCCCATGGAAGTCCAACCTTAACTTTTTCAAAGGCTTTTACTGCTTCACTAAGGAATTTATCATATATGTCTTCATGTACAAATACCCTTGAACCTGCACTGCATACCTGACCCTGATTAAAGAGTATTCCCATCTGAAGTCCTTCTATTGCCTTTTCCCAAGGAGCATCGGGGAAATATATATTGGCAGACTTACCGCCAAGCTCCAAAGTAGCAGGAATCAATTTTTTAGCAGCAGCATCAGCTACACTATAACCAACTTCGGTAGAACCTGTGAATGCTAATTTTCTAAAGCCTTCATGGTCAAGCATATATTGTCCTGCACCTGACCCGCTTCCAGTAATGACATTTACCACTCCAGCTGGCAATACTTGTTCAAGTAATTTAGCAAGCTCCAGAATACTTAATGGAGTTGAGGAAGATGGTTTTATAACAATACAATCACCTGCAGCCAATGCAGGTGCTATTTTCCATGCACCCATTAAAAGGGGGAAGTTCCATGGAATAACCTGTCCTACTACACCAATAGGCTCTCTCAGAATAATACTCATGGTATTGTCATCAAGCATGGTTGCCTGGCCTTCTTCTGTTCTGATTACACTTGCGAAATAACGGAAGTGATCTGAGCTGGATGGAACATCAACTCCCATTGTTTCACGGATAGGCTTTCCATTATCAAGTGTCTCATCCATTGCAAGTTTCTTTGCATTTTCATCAATGAGATCCGCTATCTTAAGCAGCATAGCCGCACGATCCTTTGGACTAACTTTTTTCCAGCTTTCATATGCCTTCCATGCAGAAGCCACAGCCAAATCTACATCTTCCTTACCTGCTTCAACACAGGTAGCTAAAAGCTCTCCGTTAGCGGGATTATATGTTTTAAAGGTCTTTCCTTCCTTTCCTTCTACCCACTTGCCATTAATAAAAAGTTTATAATTTTCACTTATTGGTTTTTCCATAATTCAACACATCCTTAAAATAATTGTTTTAATAACTTATTCTAGTTATATGCTAATACCCTTACTTACTTTTTACAAGTAGGCACTTTTTTTATAGGTAGTATCAAAAAGTATAGTGCTAGTAAACATTAAATAAGGGGGCTTATAAAAAGCTCCCTTAAAAATTAAATTAAGTGATTATAATAAATTCTTGCGGTGTATACTTGCAACATACTCCACATGGCACCATAGGCCCATGTTGGTGTCTAATTTAAAACTTAATTTTCAATTATTGTTGCTAATTTTTTCTTAACAGGAATCCAAATTTCGCTGTAGTAGTTTTCATCTTGATTACCTTGCGGATAATCAGCCGTATTGGTGTACATTTCAATATTGTAACCTGCTGCAATTTCATAATCCTTGCAATTAGGCAGCCATTCTGAGAAGATTTTTCTATTCACATCTTGCAAAGATTTCGGCATTGCACCCTTGCAAGCAAAAACAGCCCAAGTGTGTTTAGGAATAATCTTTGTAACAAAGCCATCAGGTATTTCTAGTGACGGATTGTAATTGTCTGCAATCAAATACTCAAACTCATTTGAGCCCATACTCTCATCTATGCATACTCCGTACATTCCGCATACAAATTTCCCCTTTCCTGTTTCATAATGCTCTGTCCAAAACTGTGGAATTTCTGTAGTTGCACTATCATATTTGAATACCTTTGATACGCCCACGACAGTAAATGAATCTTTTTCAACAATTTTGTAATCCATAATATAACCGCCTTCCAATGAAAATTTGATTTTTAGCGGAGCAAAAGATTTAATCATTGCTCCATCTTTTCGAACAGCAGTAGGTGTGATGCCATGAAATCGAGTGAAAGCTTTTGTGAAACTATCCGGTGAGTCGTAGCCATATTTCAGTGCAATATGAATAATTTTTTCATCAGTGGAAACAAGCTCACTGCCGGCAAGTGTAAGCCTGCGTTGTCTGATGTACTCTCCCACCGAAAAACCACAGAGCATTGCAAATCCTTTTTGGAAATAAAAGGGTGACACAAATGCTCGTTTTGCAATATTTTCTATTGTTAGTTCTTCGGTTATATTATCTTCAATATAGTTAATAGCTTCACCGATTCCTTCAATCCACCCCATAATCATCACCCCCGTCTGTACATATATCTTATCTCTTTTCAAGCGGTTATTCCCGACTTTTTGTGTTATGTTTTGTCTTAAAGATAAAATCACAATTTTCAAAGTCTGGCTTTCAACCTTAAAAACTAACAAGTGGCTTATTTGCAGGCTTTTTAGTACACTTACTTCTCAACCCTTGACATCAATACCACACACTCCACGTGTGCCGTCATGGGAAACATGTCCACAGGCTGCACTTCTACAGTTTTATAGCCTAAATCTTTAAGTATTGCCAGATCTCTTGCTAAAGTTCCAGGGTCGCAGGAAACATAAACAATTTTATCAGGGCCCATTTTAGATATCTCCTCAAGGAGAATCCTTTCACAGCCCTTTCTAGGAGGATCTACCACTACAACATCAGCCTTTATTCCCTTTTTAATTAAATCAGGTATAACTTCTTCTGATTTCCCCACAATAAACTCTGCATTATTAATACCATTTTCTTTTGCATTTATTTTTGCATTTTCTATGGCCTCTGGTATTATTTCTACTCCATATACCTTTTTTGCCTTTTCACTTAAAAATAGTGAAATTGTACCTGTTCCGCAGTATGCGTCAAACACCACTTCATTACCTTTTAAATCTGCAAATTCCAATGCCTTATTGTACAGCACTTCAGTTTGGACAGGATTAACCTGAAAAAATGATAGAGCTGATATATTAAATTTATATTTTCCTATATAATCAGAAATAGTATCTGATCCCCACAAAGTTATACATTGGGTACTTAAAATCACATTAGTTTTTTCCCTATTGATGTTATGAATTATGCTTGTTATTCCTGGGATATTTTCTTTCATGATTTCTATAAATTCTTTTTTATGTGGAAGTTCCCTGGTATTTGTTACGATTACCACCATAACCTGACCAGTTTTAAATGCTTTTCTCATCATTACGTGTCTAAGTGAGCCTTCTCCAATTTTCTCATCATATGTAGAAATATTATTGTCCCTTATCCACTTTTTTGTCAGCTTAATTAATAAATCTCCTGTTTCCTCCTGGATAAAGCAGTTATCCGCATCAGTTATATTATGACTTCTTGGAGAGTAAAATCCTATAACTACTCTATTGTTTACTGTTCCTATAGGGAGCTGAATCTTATTTCTATATCTGTATGGGTCTTCCATTCCCAATGTATCTCTCAATAAAACTTGGTTTTCATAGTGGTTTTTATCTTCATTATCTTTTGAAATCACTGTCATCCTGCCAATTCTCACAAGGCAGTCATGAACTCTGCCCTTTTTAAATTCTAGCTGCTCCTTATAGGATAGATGTTGAAGCTGACATCCTCCGCATTTTTCGTAAATTGAGCAAACAGCTTCTACTCTATGTTCACTTTTTTCCACTATATCTATCAGCTTTCCAAAAGCATAATTCTTATTTACCTTTAATATTTTTACTTTTACCTTTTCACCTAATAGAGCTCCCGGAACAAATATGGTGTAGTTTTCTAATTTTCCAACACCTTCACCCTGGTATCCAAAACCATCTATTTTCAATATATATTCTTTATTTTTTTCAACTGGAATTTCTTTCATTACATTCACCTTTCAATAAACTAATTTTATGAATAAACAATTTCTATTATATATTATCAGCGGCAAAAACTCACTTATAATTTACTTTAAAATTGATTTAAGTGTACTTAATAGAAAAAGACTTCCTTGTTTTATGAGAAAGTCTCTTCATTAAAATGTTATTCTATAAATGTTTCGCATTTAGTATCTGCGCTAACCCTTGCGTTTGGCCCTGTAACTTGGATGTTTCCTGCCATGCACTTTCTCCCAGAATTATGAACACAGTTATATGCATCACATTTAACATTTGGACTCATTTCTATAGTGCTTGTAGAAAATAGCTGTCTGATTTCTCCTGGAATATTCATGTTAGTCAGATTTGATAAAGCATTTCTTATTCCCCTAGCTGCAAAGGTTTCACATTCAGTACCGCCGCTGCTGTGGGAATTTGGGCCATTTACTTTGATGGTATTGGCAGAACATAGTCCGTTTAAATTATTTACACAGTTATCTGCATTGCAGGATAATCTTACAACCATGAATATATCCCCTTTCAAGTTATATTACATATATTTTTCTAATATAAAGATTTTTTATACAAATTTATTAATAAAAAAAATAGCACCATAAAGGTGCAAAGTAGATCAGTTGCCAATAAGCATTCTTATTATGATTTTAACCATATATCAGTATATTATACATTAAATCTGCTAAAAAATACAATATATTTTATAAATTATTCATTAAATGTTTTTCTTACCTTTTCTAACATTTTTCTTATGGGTAATTCATAAGGACATCTTGTTTCACAGACACCACACTGTATACAATCCTTTGCCCTGATTTTAGTGCTTTTATACCTGTCCTCCGCCCAGCCTGCCAAATTATATCTTTCCTTATACCCTTGCAGAATAAACAGGCTTGGTATATCTATTCCCACTGTACAAGGAGCGCAGTAACTGCATCTTCTGCAAAATTCTCCACCTAATTCATCAATTAATTTATTAATTTCTTCCTTATCTTTGTTATCCAGTTCTAATGAACTATCTGCAGCCTGACAATTTTCAATTACTTCCTTTATTGAGGCCATGCCCGGAATTGCAGTGGTTACATTATTGTTATTTAATATGTATTTTAGTGCTAAAGTGCCGTTATTTAATGCTCCTCCAGCCATTGGCTTCATTGCAATAATACCTATATTTAATTCATTTGCTCTCTTAAAAAGCTCTTCTCCCTGATTTTCTACCATATTATAAGGATACATTATGGTTTCAAATTTGCCGCTTTCCACTGCTAACTTTAAAATATCCAGACTATGTGAAGTTATTCCAATGTGCTTTATCTTTCCTTCCTCCACTGCCTCACTTAATGCTGCATATGCTCCATTGCCGCTTAATACTTTATTATAGTCTTCTTCTGTTCTCACATTATGAAGCTGATATAAATCTATGTAATCTGTTTTTAAATTATTTAAGCTTATTTCAATGTCCTTTTTCATGGTTTCTTTATCTCTAGCCATAGATTTTGTTGCAATTATCCACTTTTCTCTCATTCCCTGTACAGCATTTCCAATAACCTGTTCAGATACTGTATATCCTCTGGCAGTATC
Organism: Clostridiaceae bacterium; assembly: GCA_029256485.1. Next base: position 1,253 of record JAQSXU010000147.1, on the reverse strand, counting down.
AATGAAGTTAACTCCAATTTCATTAGCTTTTTTTATAACATTAGCTGCTTCCTCTATGGTTATTCTTTGTACAGGTATTCCTCCAAAGCCTACAACGGATACCCTTAAATTTGATCTTCCAAGAACCTTATACTTCATTTTCATCCCCCCAACTGACTTAAAACAAATTAATAAAGTTCAAATATCAAAGAACAAAGAAGGATAGTTTTGCCCTAGGGCAAAACTTAAAGTTTGCTTTTCGGATAAAGCTGAAAAGCTTCCTACTTTGAACTTTGTACTTTGAACTTTTAATTAAACTTTGTACTTTTAATTACATTATATTTGCTCTTCCGTTATAAACAATACCTCTTGCCACATCCATGGTTACAAAAGATCCTGACTTTAATATGTCTAACGCACCGCCTGCACCACATATTAAAGGAATTTCATTTGAAATACATTCTATTGCCAAGTGGGATGTTAATCCACCTTCCTCAGCAATAACTCCTGCTACTCTGTTAAGTACTGATAGATAGTCTCTGTTTAGATTCTTTACTACAAGAATATCTCCATCCTCTAGAATTTCATCTGCTTCTTTTGCATTTTTAACAATTTTAACTGTTCCATATCCAGGATTAACTCCTGCACCTCTTCCCTGTACAAGAATATCTCCAACTACATGAACTTTTAACATATTTGTTGTTCCGGAATAAGATACAGGTATTCCGGCAGCTATAACTACAAGATCGCCCTTCTTAACATAGCCTGATTTTAATGCAATATCCACTGACTTTTCAATTAATTCATCAGTTGATTCCATTTTTGAAGTAACAATGGAATGAACTCCCCAGTTTAATGCTAGTTTTCTAGCTACTACTTCACTTGTGGTAACTGCAATAACTGGACATTCTGAACGATACTTTGAAACCATTTTTGCAGTATAACCGCTTTGTGTTGCAGTAATAATTGCTGATGCATTTAGTTCTGAGGCTGTTGTGCATGTTGCCAAACTTATAGCATTTGCAACACTTAATATATGAGATTCTCTCTTTTTCTTTAATATGGAAGCATAATTTAACTTTGATTCTGCTGCCTGTGCAATTCTTGCCATAGTTTGTGCAGCTTCAACAGGCCACTTACCATTAGCTGACTCTCCGCTTAGCATTATAGCATCTGTTCCATCAAATATTGCATTTGCAATATCAGAAGCTTCTGCTCTGGTAGGTCTAGGATTTCTTTCCATAGAATCAAGCATCTGTGTAGCTGTTACAACA